>NZ_SOHB01000039.1:0-88836 GCF_004403055.1 Cryobacterium sp. TMT1-19 | reverse complement strand
GGCCTGGCCGACCGGATGCCGGGCCGCTGAGCCGCGCCGCGGCATCCGTGCTCTGCTGCACGTCGTCGCTCCTCACCCGCGGCGCGGGTGCTGCGCCGCTGCGCGCCTAGCACGCCACGAGCGCAGCGGCGCAGCTGCCGCGCGGCTGACGTGGCGGTGCTGGACGGCTTGGGCCTACACGTGTAAGGTATTTATTGCAGGTGGATGGATGTCGAGGGGAGCGTGGGCACGATGACGCTCGACGAGGAGATCGCCCGGCTGTCCGCCCTCGCCAACCCGCACCGTTTCCGCATCATCGCCCTGCTGGCGGAGGAGTCCCTCCATGTGAGTGAGCTCGCCCGCCGGCTGGGGATGTCCCGGGCCCTGCTGTACATGCACCTGCAACGACTCGAATCGGCCGGTTACGTGACCGGGCACCTCGAACTCTCCGACGACGGCAAGGCCCTGAAATTTTTCGAGGTCGTTTCGTTCGAGGTCACCACCAACGTCGCACGCATCGTTGCGGCGGTCGCAGCCGACACAGAAAGCACACACTGATGGACAACATTCCCTGGTTCGCCTGGATCGCCATTGTCGGCATCATCGCCGGCGTCACATCGAGCATCGTGGCGGCCGTGCTGCGGTCGCGCGAGAAGCAGGCGGAGTTCGCCGGAGCGGCGGACCTGCGCGGCCTCGTCGAGCAGAGCACCGCGAGCAACCAGGCCGTGCTCGACCGGCTCGCCCTGCTGGAGCTTCGCCTCGCCTCGATCGAGCGAACCCTGACCGATATCCCCTGACCGATAACCCCTGACCGATATCCCCTGACACTGGCCCTGGCCCGAGGCTGGTGCCGCGGGCGTCTGTCGTCGCTCGTCCCGGCCCATCGTTTCGTTGCGCGGGAGCTGCGCCGCTGCGCGAGGGCTGCGCGGGGGCGCTCACCCGATTACACTCGTCAAGTGAAGGTTTTGGCAGCAATGAGCGGTGGGGTGGACTCCGCCGTCGCCGCAGCCCGCATGGTCGAGGCGGGACACGAGGTGGTCGGGGTGCACCTGGCCCTCAGCCGGATGCCCGGAACCCTGCGCACCGGCAGCCGCGGCTGCTGCACGGTCGAGGACTCGATGGATGCCCAGCGGGCGGCCAACATCATCGGCATCCCGTACTACGTCTGGGACTTCTCCGAGCGGTTCAAGCTCGACGTGGTCGACGACTTCATCGCCGAATACGCCGCTGGCCGCACCCCGAACCCCTGCATGCGCTGCAACGAGCGCATCAAGTTCGCCGCCCTGCTCGAAAAGGCCCTCGACTTGGGCTTCGACGCCGTCGCCACCGGTCACTACGCCACGATCGTGACGGATGCCGACGGCAACCGCGAGCTGCACCGCGCCAGCGCCTGGGCCAAGGATCAGTCCTATGTGCTCGGCGTGCTCACCCAGGACCAACTGGCGCACTCGATGTTCCCGCTCGGCGCGACGCCGTCCAAGGCCGAGGTGCGAGCGGAGGCCGCGGCGCGCGGTTTCTCGGTGGCGAACAAGCCCGACTCCTACGACATCTGCTTCATCCCCGACGGTGACACCCGAGGCTGGCTGGCCGAGCGCGTGCCGCCGGCGACCGGGGACATCCTCGACCGGGACGGCAATACCCTCGGCACGCACGACGGGGCGGCCGCGTTCACCGTCGGGCAGCGCAAGGGGCTGCAGATCGGCACCCCGGCCGCCGACGGCAAGCCCCGGTTCGTGCTCGAGGTGCGCCCGATCTCCAACACCGTCGTCGTCGGGCCGAAAGAGGCGCTCGCGATCAAGAAGATCGCCGGCACGAAGTTCACCTGGTGCGGCGTGGCCCCCGCACACCCGGAGATCGCCTTCGACTGCGACGTGCAGATCCGCGCCCACGCCGACCCGGTTCCCGCCGTGGCCCAGGTCGTTCCGTTCAAGGCCGGCTCGTCCGCCGAGACCAGCGCGAGCCGCGGGAGCGGCGCCACCACCGAGCTCGTGATCATCCCGGCCGAGCCGCTCACCGGCGTCGCGCCCGGGCAGACCGCCGTCGTCTACCTCGGCACCCGCGTGCTCGGGCAGTGCACCATCGATCGCACGGTTAGTGCCGTCAGTGCGGTCGCCGTCGATGCATAGCCCGGCGCCCGACCCGGCGGCAGACGTGCCCCTGCACGTCGCCGCGGCCGAGGTCTCCGACCTGACCCAGCGCATCCTGGAAGCCCGGGACGCGTACTACGACCGCAACGAGGCCGTCATCACCGACGCGGAGTACGATGCGTTGGTGCACCGCCTCGCCGAGCTCGAGCGGGAATTCCCCGAGCTGGCCAGTCAGGACAGCCCCACCCAGACCGTGGGCGGCCGCGCCGAGACCAGCCTGTTCGATCCGGTGCAGCATGCCGAACGCATGCTCAGCCTCGACAACGTCTTCTCGCTCGACGAATTCGGCCTCTGGGCCGCGAAGGTCGAACGGGACGCCGGGCGACCCGTGCACTACCTCTGCGAGCTCAAAATCGACGGACTCGCGATCAACCTGCGCTACGAGCAGGGGGTGCTGGTCGGCGCCGCCACCCGCGGCGACGGGGTGGTCGGCGAGGACGTCAGTGAGAACGTCGCCTTGGTGCCCGGCATTCCGAGAAAACTGCTGGGCACCGGGCATCCGGCCCTGATGGAGGTGCGCGGTGAGGTGTTCTTCCCGGTCGCCGAATTCCTCGAGCTCAACGCGCAGCAGGTCGCCGCCGGCGAACGCGTCTTCGCGAATCCGCGCAACGCGGCGGCCGGCTCCCTGCGCCAGAAGGCCGAGGGTAAGGCCGCGGAACCGCTGCGCCTGATGCGGGCCAGGCTCGGCCGGCTCCGGATGCTGGTGCACGGCATCGGCGCGTGGGCCACCCCGCCGGTCGCGTCCCAATCCGGGGTCTACGAGCTGTTGCAGGACTGGGGTCTGCCTACCAGCAGCTACTACCGGGTAGAACCCTCCGCGGCTCTCGCGGCGGACTTCGTCGCGTACTACGGCGAGCACCGCGCCAGCGTCGACCACGAGATCGACGGCATCGTGATCAAGGTCGACGAGCTGGCCCTGCACGCCGAACTCGGTGCCACCAGCCGGGCGCCGCGCTGGGCGATCGCCTACAAGTACCCGCCCGAGCAGGTCAACACCAGGCTGCTCGACATCGTCGTCAGCGTCGGCCGGACCGGCCGGGCCACGCCGTTCGCCGTCATGAAGAAGGTGCGGGTCGCCGGTTCCGAGGTGCGCCAGGCCACCCTGCACAACCAGGACGTGGTCCAAGCCAAGGGCATCCTGATCGGCGACATCGTCGTGCTGCGCAAGGCCGGCGACGTCATCCCCGAGGTGCTCGGCCCGGTGGTCGAGCTGCGCGACGGCACCGAGCGAGCCTTCGTCATGCCGGTGAACTGCCCGGAGTGCGGAACGCCGCTCGCCCCGGCCAAGGAGGGCGACATCGACCTCCGCTGCCCGAACGCGCGCAGCTGCCCGGCTCAGGTGCGCGGCCGGGTCGAGCACATCGGCTCCCGCGGCGCCCTCGACATCGAGGTGCTCGGCGAGGTGGCCGCCGCCGCTCTCACCCAGCCCATCCGTCCGGTGGAGCCGCCCCTGTGCACCGAGGCCGGCCTGTTCGACCTCACCCTCGACGACCTGCTGCCGATCGAGGTCATCGTGCGGGACGCCGAGACCGGGCTGGCCAAGGAAGAGGATGACGGCTCCGTGCGGCTGCGCACGCCGTTCCGGCGCAACCCCACGGCCGCCGAGAAGAAGCAGGGCGTCGAGGGACCGCAGCCGTCGTCGAGTGCGCAGAAGCTCCTGCGCGAGATCGAGCTGGCGAAGACCAAGCCGCTGTGGCGGCTTCTGGTGGCCCTCAACATCCGTCACGTCGGGCCGGTGGCGGCGCGCGCCCTGGCCGGCCACTTCGGTTCTCTCGAGCTGATCCGGGCCGCGTCCCGCGAGGAGCTCGCCGAGGTCGACGGGGTGGGCGGCATCATCGCCGACGCCATCATCGCGTGGTTCGAGGTGGACTGGCACCAGGGCATCGTGGAGCAGTGGACGGTGGCCGGCGTTCAGTTCCGCATATCGGAGCACCCCGGTCCTGGAGCCGCTGCGGCGGCCGGGGGAGTGCTGGCCGGGCTCACGGTGGTGGCCACCGGCTCGATCGAGGGCTACACCCGGGAAGAGGCGCAGGAGGCGATCATTTCCGCCGGGGGCAAATCCGCCGGGAGCGTGTCGAAGAATACCGACTTCGTGGCCGCCGGTCCGGGCGCGGGGTCGAAGCTGGCCAAGGCGGAGGCGCTCGGCCTGCGGATCCTCGACGCCGCAGAATTCCACCTGCTGGTCACGAGCGGCCCGGAGTCCCTGGCCGAGACGACGGTCGACGCCGACGCCGACGCCGACGCCGACACTGACCCGGTTTGATTCAACGGCTCTCCTCGCCCGGCACCTCTGACGCGTCGACCCAACCGAGCACCATCCGGGTGAACAGGTCCACATCCTCGATGCTCCAGACATGGTGCATGCCGGGTGCGGTCCAGGCGCGAGTCTGCGGCAGATGGGCGAGCAGCGCAGGAAAGCTGTCCCGGACGAGGCGGGACTCCCGTTCGCCCGCCACCGCCAGCAGGGGGCCGCAGTAGTCCTGCAGCCTCTCCGGGACGCCGCCGCGGTTCACCTCGGCGAAGACGCGCTGGGCGTTGTCGGTTCGGAGGCTCAGACCGTGTTCCACGAACAGGTCGACCGCGTCGGCGGGCAGGCCGAAAGCCTTCGCCTGGGCCCGCCAGTACCAGGGGCGGTCCCAGAGCCGCAGTTGCATCGTGCTCAGGAACCGGGCCGTGCCGTGCACCCCGGTGAGCGGCACGCCGGACACCAGGCACGAGTGCAGCAGTCCCGGGTGCCGGGCCATGACGTGCGTGGCCACTAGGCCGCCCAGGGACAGCCCCACCAGATGGGCCCGGCCGCCGCGCGCGTGCGCGGCGATGATGCCGGCCACATCGTCGGCGGTCTGACCGAGGGAAAGCCAGTCCTCTCCGGCCCGGTCGCCGAAACCGGGCAGGTCGGGGGTGAGCAGATGCCGGTCGGGCATTCCCTCCACCTGCGGTCTCCAGGACCACGACGCGACGCTGCCGCCGTGCAGGAACATGATCGTGTCGGTCCCCGTGGTGTCAACGCCGTGCTGCAGGGGATAGCGGAATTCCAGGCGCTGGCGGGGACGGCTCATCCGAAGGCCTCCTTCGTCTCGACCAGCCACGCGAGTTCCGCCTCGGCGTGGAGGATTCCGTTCCGCAGCGTTGCGAAGCGCAGCCTGCGTCCGAGGTCGTCCGGGGCACGATCGTCGGGCTCGCGGTGGGCCTGCTCCTGCTCGGCGACGGAACGCAATGCGGCCAGCATCGTGGTGGCCTGGCCGCGCCGCGCCCGCAGCAGTGCCCGGGTAGCCGGCACCCCCAGGGTGCCGACGAAGAACAGCCGCATCAGGAACGCGTCGTGCGAGGTTTCGGGTTCCAGCGGCGCCCGCAGCCAGTCGCCCAGGGCCGCCCGGCCGGCCGAGGTGATGTGGTGCTCGCGCCGGTCGGGGCGTCTCTCCTGCGGAATGACCTCGACGTCGGCGAGACCGTCGGCGACCAGTGCCGCCAGCGTGCGGTAGATTTGGGATTGGTCGGCGGACCAGAAATGGGCGACGGATGCCTCGATGCTCTTTTTGAGGTCGTATCCCGTCATCGGTGCGAGGTCCAGGATCCCGAGGAGGGCGATTTTCAACGACATGTGTATATGGGATCACACCTATACAGGTTTATGCAAGTATAAACTTTGGCGCGATTGACCCTCGATCGGGGGTCTCCCAGACCCACTGTGGGGGCACGGCCGCACCATCCGTTTCAGTAGTCTGGAGACGCAATGCTTGTCTGTTAGAGGCCGGGTTGTTTTGCTACTCGGTGTTCGTGAGGGGACGTGCCCAGGTTTGCTGTTAGAAGCGGCGGTTCTAACGCTCTCTCTGGCTCTCAATGGAGTCAGTGAGACCTCTGGCGCGCACGCTCTCAGCACCACAGTCCAGGGCCAGCCGGTGCCGAACCGGGGCGCCGAACCCGCCGCGGCGGAACCGTTGTGGCTGAACCTGTCGGCGCGCACCGGTACCTCGGTCGCGGGGCCCGGCGCCGGCGACCCGCGGGTGTCCGCGCAGCCGATCGCATCCGTGCCGAGGTCCGCCACGGTCGCCACCGTCGAATCCGTGCGGGGACTGACCGGAGCCAACCTGCTGGCCGGGCTGTCCACCCTCTCCGTGGCCGACATGGCCGCGTTCGTGGAGCAGTCCCCCGGCCAGGTCGACGCCCTGTTGACGGCGCCGCCCGCAGCCTCCGCGGTGGCCGGCCTCTGGACGGAACTCGAAGCCTCCGAGCGGTCGTCGCTGCTGGCTGCCGCACCCAAGCTCGTGGGCAACCTGGAGGGTGTCCCCTTCCGGGAGCGGGGCAGGGCCAACGCTCGCTACCTCACGCAGAGCTTGGCCGACGTCACCCAGCGGCTGGCCGACGCGACCGACGACAGCGAGCGCACGCTGCTCAACCGAGAACTCGCCGTCCTGACCCAGGTCAAGGCGGCACTGAGCACCCCCGACGGCGCCCCGCGCCGTTCCTTGATCCTCCTCGACCCCGCAGGCGGCGGGCGTGCCGCGATCGCCCTCGGCAACCCGGACACCGCCGCATTCGTCACCTATCTGGTACCCGGCATGAACTACACCGTCGAGCAGCAGATCGTCAACTGGGCCGACACCGCAGACGCCGTGTACACGGAACAGATCGCGGTGCTGCGCGGGGGGGCGCCGTCCGGGCACGCCCTGACCGGCGGCATCCGCGCCGCCGGCGTCGCCACGATCGCCTGGATCGGCTACGAGGCCCCCACTGTGTTCACCGTGGGCGGGACGGGCCTCGCGGAGGTCGGCGCCGACTTCCTGGAGCAGTCGGCTCTGGGCGTCGCGGCCGACCGAGGCACGCGTCGGCCCTTCGTTTCGGTGCTCGCGCACTCGTACGGGTCGACCGTGGCGCTCACGGCGCTGGCCCGCGGCACGTTCGGGGTGGACGCCCTGGTGCTGGTGGGGTCCCCGGGCAGCCAGGTGCAGTCCGTCGACAGCCTGAGCGTCGCGCCGGGCAGTGTCTATGTGGGCAGCGCCGACTGGGACCCGACCGTGAACAGCGCTTTCTTCGGCAGCGATCCCGGTGCGGAGGCGTACGGCGCGAACACCCTCGGCGTATCCGGCGGGAACGATCGGATCACCGGCTCCTGGCTGAACGGATCGGTCGGCCACAACGCCTACTTCGACGTTGGAAGCGAGTCCCTGCACAACATGGCGTTGATCGGAACCGGCAACGCGGATCTTGTCACCGACGGCTCCGAATAGAATTGGGGAATCCACCCCCGACGATCGTACGGAGCAACATGTCTGAAATCACGGCCGAGCAGGTTGCCCATTTGGCCAACCTTGCCCGGATCGACCTCAGCTCGGAGGAGATCGCCCGCCTCACGACTGAACTCGGTCAGATCGTTGACTCGGTCGCAAAGGTAGCCGAAGTGGCCACGCCGGATGTGCCGGCGACGAGCCACCCGATGCCGCTGACCAATGTCTTCCGCGCCGACACGGTGGTTCCCTCGCTCACGGTCGAACAGGCGCTCTCCGGGGCTCCCGACCGGGACGGCGACAAGTTCCGCGTGCCCGCAATCCTGGACGAGGAGTAATCCATGACCAATGTGATCAAGCTGTCCGCCGCCGACCTCTCGGGTCTGCTTGTCGAACGGTCCATCAGCTCCGTCGAGGTGACCCAGGCTCACCTGGACCAGATCGCGGCCGTCGACACCGGTGTGCACGCGTTCCTCCACGTGGCCGGCGAGGCCGCGCTCGCCGCCGCAGCCCGCGTCGACGCCCGGCGTGCCGCCGGGGAGGTGCTCGGGCCGCTCGCCGGGGTGCCGATCGCCATCAAGGACGTGCTCGCCACTATCGACATGCCCTCGACCGCCGGTTCCAAGATCCTCGAGGGCTGGATCGCCCCGTACGACGCCACCGTGGTCAGGCGCGTGCGCGACGCCGGGCTGATTCTGCTCGGCAAGACCAACATGGACGAGTTCGCGATGGGCTCATCGACCGAATTCTCCGCCTACGGCCCGACGCACAACCCGTGGGACTTCGACCGGATCCCCGGCGGCTCCGGCGGTGGCTCCGCGGCCGCGGTCAGCTCCTTCGAGGCGCCGCTGGCACTCGGCAGCGACACCGGCGGCTCGATCCGCCAGCCAGCCGCCGTCACCGGCTCGGTCGGCGTCAAGCCCACCTACGGCGGTGTGTCCCGCTACGGCTCGATCGCTCTCGCATCCTCGCTCGATCAGGTCGGCCCGGTGACTCGCACGGTGCTCGACGCCGCCCTGCTGCACGACGTGATCGGCGGGCACGACCCGCTCGACTCGACGTCGCTCACGGACACCTGGCCCTCGATGGCGGCCGCCGCACGCGCCGGCCTCGCCGACGGGGCGCTCACGGGGGTGCGGGTCGGCGTGATCAAGGAGCTGAGCGGCGACGGATTCCAGGCCGGAGTTGCGCAGCGCTTCACCGAGACCCTCACGCTGCTTTCCGCGGCGGGCGCCGAGATCGTCGAGATTTCCGCCCCCAGCTTCGAGTATGCGATCGCTGCCTACTATCTGATCCTCCCGGCGGAGGCGTCGAGCAACCTGGCGCGCTTCGACTCGGTGCGCTTCGGCATCCGGGTCAACCCGGAAGACGGCCCGCTGACCAGCGAACGGGTCATGGCGGCCACGCGCGACGCGGGCTTCGGCCCCGAGGTCAAGCGCCGCATCATTCTCGGCACCTACGCCCTCAGTGCCGGCTACTACGACGCCTACTACGGCAGCGCGCAGAAGGTGCGCACGCTGATCCAGCGCGACTTCGACGCGGCCTTCTCGAAGGTCGACGTGCTGGTGTCGCCGAGTGCGCCGACCACCGCGTTCAAGTTCGGCGAGAAGATGGCCGACCCGATGGCCATGTACCTCAACGACGTCACTACGATCCCGGCCAACCTTGCCGGGGTCCCCGGCATGAGCCTGCCGATGGGACTCGCGCCCGAGGACGGCCTGCCGGTCGGCCTTCAGATCATGGCGCCCGCGAAAATGGATGCCCGTCTCTACAGCTTCGGAGCCGCCGTCGAGGCGCTGCTCGAAGCATCCTGGGGGCACACCCTCCTCAGCCGGGCGCCGGAACTGGCGCTCAGAGAAATGTTCGCCGGCACAGCCACAGGCACAGCCACAAGCACAGCGTTCACGAGCACAGAGGGAGCCGTCTGATGAAGAAGGCCGAACTGATGGACTACGACAAGGCCCTGGAGCTGTTCGAGCCGGTGCTCGGCTTTGAGGTGCACGTCGAGCTCAACACCAAAACAAAGATGTTCTGCGGCTGCGCGAACGAATTCGGCCAGGGTGCCAACACCAACACCTGCCCCACCTGCCTGGGTCTGCCCGGAGGGCTGCCGCAGGTGAACGCGAAGGCCATCGAATCGAGCATCCGTTTAGGGCTCGCCCTCGGCTGTGAGATCGCGGAGTACTCGCGGTTCGCCCGCAAGAACTACTTCTATCCGGACACCGCGAAGAACTTCCAGACTTCGCAGTACGACGAGCCGATCGCGTTCAACGGTCAGCTCACGATCGAACTCGAAAGCGGACGCCTGGTCACGGTCGACATCGAGCGCGCCCACATGGAGGACGACGCCGGCAAGCTCACCCACGTGGGTGGGGCGACCGGTCGCATCCAGGGTGCCGACTACTCGCTGGTCGACTACAACCGCGGCGGAGTGCCGCTGGTCGAGATCGTCACCCAAATGATCGAGGGCGGCGAGGCGGACTCACCCGAGATCGGCCGCACCTACGTTGCCGCCATCCGCGAGATCGTGAAAGCGCTCGGCGTCTCCAACGCCCGGATGGAAGAGGGCAACGTGCGTTGCGACGCGAACGTGTCCCTGCGCCCGCGCGGCTCGAACGTGCTCGGTACGCGCACCGAGACCAAGAACGTGAACTCGCTGCGTTCGGTCGAGCGGGCCGTGCGGTACGAGATCCAGCGTCAGGCGGCCCTGCTGCACGCCGGTGGAACCATCACTCAGGAGACCCGGCACTGGCATGAGGACACCGGCATCACCTCGGCCGGCCGGCCCAAGTCCGACGCCGACGACTACCGGTACTTCCCGGAGCCCGACCTCGTTCCCGTGGCCCCGTCGCGGGAATGGGTGGAAGAACTCCGCGCCACCCTGCCGGAGCCTCCGGCCGCCCGCCGCAAGCGGCTTCAGGCCGACTGGGGCTTCGCCAACCTCGAATTTCAGGATGTCGTCAACTCCGACCTCCTCGACGCCGTCGAGGCAACCATCGCAGCCGGCGCCGCAGCCCAGGCCGCCCGCAAGTGGTGGACCGGCGAGGTTGCCCGCCTTGCGAACGCCTCCGGTGTGTCCGCCGACTCGCTTGTGCAGCCGGCGCAGGTCGCCGCACTGATCGAACTCGTCGTGGCCGGAACGCTCACCGACCGCCTGGCCCGGCAGGTGCTCGAGGGCGTCATCGGCGGCGAGGGCACTCCGCTCGAGGTCGTCGAGTCCCGCGGTCTCGCGGTCGTCTCGGACGATGGCGCGCTGATCGCGGCGATCGATGAGGCTCTGGCCGCCCAGCCCGACGTTCTGGCCAAGATCCGCGACGGCAAGGTTCAGGCGGCCGGAGCCGTGATCGGCGCCGTTATGAAGGCCATGCGCGGACAAGCGGATGCCGCCCGCGTGCGCGAGCTCGTGCTCGAGCGTGCCGGATCGGCCGAGTAATGGGCCTGCGGAACACGCGCCAACCTGCCGCCGACGGGTACCCCGGTTCCCAGCCGGGTGCCCTCGGTGTGGGAGCGCAGGTCGTGGTGCGCTTGGACCGTGGTCGGTATCCGGACGCCGACGCCGAAGACCCGAGCGGCGTGATTGTGGCGGCCGGAGAACTCCAGGGCGCGGCCCTCTACGCCCCCGTTTCCGGACGGGAAACCGTATGGATCGTGGAGTTCGACGAACCCTTCTACGGTCTCGACGGTTCTGGCCCGCACGCGTCGGCTCGGGTGGCGCAGAGCTCGCTCGAAGCCGCCCCCGAGGCGTAACCGTCGTGGAGCAGGAGCGCCCGGCGACCGCGCGGGACATCCGTCGCTGGCGCCGCTACCTGGCAGACGAACGGGCCGAAGCGACGGTGTACCGCGACCTCGCCGGACGCCGTAGCGGCGAGGAGCGCGAGATCCTGCTGGCTCTGGCCGACGCCGAGGGGCGCCACGAACAGCACTGGCGGCACCTTCTCGGTGACCAGGTCGGAGCCCCGCGCCGGGGCGCGATCCGCACCCGTTTCCTGGGGTTCCTGGCCCGCAGGTTCGGATCGGTGTTCGTGCTTGCCCTCGCCCAGCGTGCCGAGGCCCGCTCCCCGTATGACGCCGATGCCGACGCCACAGACACCATGGCCGCCGACGAGCGCATCCACGAGGAGGTCGTGCGTGGGCTGGCCGCTCGCGGCCGGCAGCGGCTGGCTGGCACGTTCAGAGCCGCGGTCTTCGGGATCAACGACGGCCTCGTCAGCAACCTGGCCCTGGTGCTGGGCATCGGCGCCACCGGAGTGCCCGCCGCCACGATCCTCTTCACCGGTATCGCCGGTCTCCTCGCCGGGGCACTCTCGATGGGTGCCGGCGAATATGTCTCGGTACGGTCCCAGCGTGAGCTGCTCGAAGCCTCAACGCCGAATCCGGCGTCCCGGAATGTGCTGGCCCATCTCGATTTGGCTGCGAACGAACTGACCCTGGTCTATCGCGCGCAGGGGATGCCCCCGGAGAAAGCGGAGATCCATGCACGCGAGGTTCTGCGCACGGTGGCCATCGCGACCGGCCCGATCGACGTCAAGAAGACCGGCGGCCTGGCTCCGGCGGTCGACGAGCACGAAGCCATCGGCACGGGAATCGGAGCGGCCACGTCGAGCTTCTGCTTCTTCGCCTCCGGGGCGATCCTGCCGGTGCTGCCGTATCTGTTCGGCCTCGACGGGATCACCGCGGTCATCGCGGCAGCCGTGCTCGTGGGGCTCGCCCTGCTGGCCACTGGCGCCATCGTCGGGCTGCTCTCGGGCGGGCCGCCCTGGCGGCGCGCCATCCGTCAGCTCATCATCGGTTTCGGTGCTGCCGGCGTCACCTATCTGCTGGGTCTTATCTTCGGAACCTCGATCGCCTAACGCTGCTCCCGAGTCGCCGTGCTTGAGGTGGCCGCAATTCCGCTCAGAACGGCGCCGGGGTTCCTTCGTGTGCGCCTGCCGCACGGCCGGCTCCGATTCGGCCCTTTTTCCGGTGCACGGATGTTCGTGGCCGGTTCGCTGAGGAGGGTGCGCCCGGTCGGTGAGGTCCACTGCAGGGTTCTGCCGGGCAGGGGCACGGAGCTCCACCGGGTCTCGGACTGCTCGCTATAAATGGGCTTCATGAGGGAGACGTTACGGGTACCCACTGACATTCGATGCCCCAGGTCGGCGACCGTCAGCGCCCTGTGGATAACTTGATCAAACTCATATTGCAGAGGAGGAGTGGTGCTCGCTGCGGGGTTTGTTTCGGGCATCCGTCATGGGGCGCGCCACCCGCATCCGTCCTCACGGTATTACGGAGATTTTTGGGGAAACGCCGGTTTGGGAGCCGGTCTGGGCGGCGTGTTGCGACAATCTCCGAATTAAGCGACTACGGCCGCGACGGGTGCTCCGGGCTGGGCGGCAACGAGAGCGCCTGCGACTTCACGGTGAACCCCGACCAGTGCGAGATCTCCCACGCCGGCGACGAGGAGTACGCGGCGCAGATCTGGTACTGGTCCACTCCCATTGAAAACTGCCTCGACGGCCGCACCGACGTGAAGTGCACCGACTACTCCGACTGGACGACCGCCTGGCAGGAGATCAAGGGTTAGCGCGGCATCCCCATCCGGCCGAGCCGAATCGGAGGAATCATGACGGGTGACACGGCGTCGCCGGGGCAACGGATGCCGGTGCCGCCGCACCGGGACACGCTCGCCCGGCGGGGTTCGATCACGCTGAGCCGGCATCCGCGGCTTCGCCTGACGCTGAGGCTGTCCACCCCTCTGCTCTGGCTCGGCCTGATCTACATCGTTGCCCTCGCCGCCCCGCTGATCACCTCTCTGTGGACAGTCGACAGCTTCACGGGCACCATCACACGGTCCTGGACGCTCGATAACATCATCACCGTGCTCCGTTTCGCTCTACCAGACGGTGACGGTGCGCACCGCGGGGGCGGGCGTCAAGACGCTGCCGATCTGGATTCTGGACACCCTGTTTCGCCCCAGCCAGGCACCGAACGTCAACGTCATCGCCGTGGTGCTGGTGCTGGTGTCGATCGTTCCGATCTACATCGCCCAACGCATTGCCGGCGCGGAAAAGGAGAGCCGGTAGCACCAGGCCTGGCAGGTGCAGCCCGCGGGCTACGGCCGGCGCGGATCCCGGCCGGTCAGGGCGAGCAGCCGCGTCTGCAGCGGCGCGTTCTCGTCGGATGGTACCGGGGAGGCGAAGAGGCCGCTGGCCTCGAGGGTGTCCCGCTGGGGCTCGAACACCGTCCAGACCGCCTCGATCAGGGCCGGGTCGAGGGACTCGTCGGCGGCCGTTGCCCGCGCCAGGTCCCAGGAATGGATCGTGACGTCGGAGACCTGCTCGCGCAGGTAGTCGGATGCCGTCACCGTGTCATACGACAGGGTCACCGGTGCGTCGGCCGGGGTCGTTGCCCAGGCTGCGGCCGCCAGCGCCGAATAGATGGCCCATTCCTTCGCGAGGTCCGGGCCCAGCGGGGTGAGTGAGCGCCGGGCGTCGAGCACCGAGAGGCCGCGCAGCAGCGCGGGGACCCACTGCTGTTCCAGCACCACGTGGCGCACCAACTCGGTCACGGTCCACTCGGTGTCCGGTGTGGCGGCGGCCCAGTCGGTGATCATGTCGACGCGGGCCCCGAACTCCTCGGCGGCCTGTTTCTGCAGCGCAAGCCAGTCATACGTCATGGGACTCCTTCGGTAGAACGGGTGGAACGGATGCCCCTGCAACGCTACAACCGGCATCCGTCACCGTGCATTCCGTCACCGTGCATTCCGTCACCGTGCATTCCGTCACCGTGCATTCCGTCACCGTGCATTCCGCCCCGGCGCTGTTCACGTTCTCCCGTCGCGGAATCGGTCGCGGGCTGTCGCCGGTCCGGGTTAGGGTCTCTCCATGAGCAGGCAGGACGCATGAGCAGGCAGGATGGCAGCGATCGCACGGTCTCGACCGATGCGGTCGACGACAGCTCCGCGACCCTGCTCCACATCGACCTGGACGCGTTCTTCGCGTCGGTGGAACTGCTCGATCACCCCGAACTGGTGCACCTCCCGGTGATCGTGGGACACCGGTCCGGACGCTCGGTGGTCACGGCGGCGAACTACGTGGCCCGACGCTACGGCGTCAATTCGGCCATGCCCATGGCGCTCGCCCTGCGGCGCTGCCCGGCGGCGGTGGTGCTCGAACCGCACATGGGCCGGTACAAAGAATACTCGGACCGGGTGATGCGCATCTTCGAAGATTTCACGCCGCTGGTCGAGCAGCTCGGCATCGACGAGGCCTTCCTCGATGTGGCGGGTGCCCGCCGTCTGCACGGCTCCCCGGCCGAGATCGGCGCGAAGATCCGGGCCCGGGTCAAGTCCGAAACCGGGCTCACCTGCTCGGTCGGAGCGGCGAGCACGAAGTTCGTCGCCAAGATGGCGTCGGGCCGGGCAAAACCCGACGGCCTGCTCGTGATCCCCGCCGAAGACACGCTCGCGTTCCTGCATCCGTTGCCTGTCGGCGCCCTGTGGGGGGTCGGCGCCACGACCGAGCAGGCGCTGCTCGGGCAGGGCCTGCGTCAGATCGGCGACCTCGCCCGCACCCCCCTCGCCGTGCTGCAGAAGTGCGTGGGCGAGGCCGCCGGCCGCAAGCTTCACGAGCTGGCCTGGGGGAGGGACCCTCGGGTGGTCACGGTGGAACACGAGGAGAAGAGCGTCGGCCACGAGGTCACGTTCGAATTTGACGTGACGGATGTCGCGCGGCTCCGCAGCGAACTGCTACGGCAGTCCGTCGCGGTGGCTGCCCGGCTGCGCCGCGCCGGCCTCGTCGGCCGCGGCGTGGTGCTCAAGGTGCGCTACACCGACTTCAGCACCGTCACCCGCTCCCGCACCCTGTCGGAACCGACCAGCGTCGGACGCCGGATCTACGAGGAGGTGGCCGCCAGCTTCGACGCGCTGGCGGCGTCCGGCATCCGGGTGCGCCTCATCGGCGTGCGCGTTGAGCAGCTCAGCGATGGCGACGGCAGTGGCGCCGGCCTCTGGGACCCTGACGACGACTGGCGGGGAGCCGAACGGGCCGTGGACTCGGTTACCGCAAGGTTTGGGCGCGGCATGGTGCGCCCGGCGTCGCTGCTGGATCCGGACAAACCCTGACCAGGCCACCACTGATCAGGCAACCGCAAACCAGACAGGGGGTAGCCTGAATCCATGACTAGCCTTCCAGAGAAGCTCGCAGATATCTCTCGTACCGCCGGCGTCAGGTCGGCCTACGGTGATCCGGTCCAGGTGGACGGCGTCACCCTGATTCCCGTTGCTCTCGTCTACTACGGCTTCGGCGGTGGCGAGGGTGACTCCGCCGCCACCGGCAGCGGGTCCGGCGGCGGGGGCGGCGGAGCATCCCTGCCGATCGGCGCCTACGTCAAATCGGGCACGACGGTGCGCTTCGAGCCCAACGTCATCTCGTTGCTCGCGGTCGGCATCCCGTTCCTCTGCGTGGCCGGCAAGGCGATCTCCCGCGTCGTCCGCGCCCTCAAACGCTAGCAGCGAGTGCGACCAACCGCCCGGTCGCCCAGCCACTCCGGCTGAGGATGTCGGGCGGCTGACTGCGCTCCGGCCCTATCAGTGCCCGTGGGCCAGCTAGATGAGTGAGTCTCCATGGCCGAGGGTGATAGGGGTCTGCGGATCGGGGGTTCTGCGGCGCTTGTTCCTGATTCCGACGCACGTTTGCGCGCGGACAGCGACGAGGTGGATGAACGTGCACTCCAACCGCCGCGTCATTCGAGCCCAAGGACCTGCGGTACATCCGTCCCGAACAAATTCGACGGAGATTGTGCCCTCAGCGGCGCGTTTGGGCTCAAAAACGGGTGTTGATCGATGAATTTCCGTCGAATTGGTTCGGCGCCGGGCACGGCGTTCCGCCCGTGACGACCAGCAGACACTCCGGCTGAGGGAGTTGGACGGCTGGGTGCGCTCCGGCCCTGTCAGTGCCCGCCGAACCGCTCGTCGCGAGCCGGATCGGCCTCGAACACGTCTGGGACGCCGTCGTTGTCGGCGTCGAGCGCCTCCTTGTCGGCGATGCGTCCGTAATGCCGGTTGCGGCTCCGCAGCACCACGGTCGCGAGTAGTGCCGCCAGCAGCGACCCGGTCAGGATGGCCACTTTGGCGTGGTCGTCATGCGGGCTGCCCTGCCCGAAAGCCAGCTCGCTGATCAGCAGCGACACCGTGAAGCCGACACCGGCGAGCATGCCGACGCCGATCACATCCACCCAGGCCAGATCCGGGTCGAGGGCGCCCCGGGTGGTCTTGGTGACCAGTACGGTGGCGAGCAGGATGCCCACCGGCTTTCCCACCACCAGAGCGACGACGATTCCGATCGCGACCGGGTCGGTGAGGGCCGTGGTCAGGCCTGACACGCCGCCGATCGTGACCCCGGCGGAGAAGAAAGCGAAGACCGGCACGGCGAAACCGGCCGAGAGCGGGCGGATGCGGTGCTCGAGGTTCTGCGCCAGGCCCGGGCCGGCGTCGGGTCCGCCGCTACGTCGGCTGCGCAGCACGGGCACGGCGAAGCCGAGCAGCACTCCGGCCACCGTGGCGTGGATGCCGGAGCCGTGCACGAGAGCCCAGGTGGCGAGGCCGAGCGGCAGCAGAACGGTGCCCGCGGCCCACCTGGTGGTGCCGAACAGGTAGGAGTACTTGTGCGCCAGAAAGGCGAAGAGGCCCAGCGGCACGATGGCGAGCAGCAGTAGAACGGGCTGGAGGTCGCCGGAATAGAAGAAGGCGATGATGGCGATGGCGAGCAGGTCGTCGACCACGGCCAGGGTCAGCAGGAAGATGCGCAGGGCGCTGGGCAGTTTGGAGCCGATCACGGCGAGCACGGCCACGGCGAAGGCGATGTCGGTTGCGGTGGGGATGGCCCAGCCGCGCAGCATTTCCGGCCCCGAGCTGAACGCGATCGCGGTAAAGATCACAGCAGGAACGATGACGCCGCCGACGGCCGCGGCGACCGGGACGACCGCGCGGCTGAAGGTGCGCAGATCGCCGGCGACGAACTCACGTTTGAGTTCGAGCCCGGCAATGAAGAAGAAGATCGCCAGGAGTCCGTCGGCGGCCCACGCGCCGAGGCTCAGATTGAGGTGCCACGGCTCGTAGCCGATCTGAAAGTCCCGCACCGCATAGTAGAAATCGGAGGCCCCGGTGTTGGCCAGGATTAGCGCGAGAACCGTCGCCACCAGCAGGAGAGCGCCGCCCACGGTCTCTTTGCGCAGGATCGTCGAGACGTGCAGGTACTCGGGATAGCTGCTGCGGCGAAAGACGTTCAGTTTCGGGGTGGGAGGAAGAGGTGATGGTTTCGGCATGGACGAGCCTCAGTCAATCAGGATTTTGTGGCACACGAACATTGCTGTCGACCAGACTTCCCGACTCACCACTTCGAGCGTACCGCGTTCGGGCGCTCAACGCCGCCCGCGCTAGCTACACCGCCAGCGGCCCATCCGCTGGCGGGAGCCCGGCTCTTCCCGCCAGCTGCGGGGGATGTGCCAGGGTCCGCGCACGGGTAGCCCGCGTCGCATCCGTCGTCGCCGCAAAATGAAGTGGCGCAGCAACAGAAGCAACAGCCCGGCGAGGATCAGGGGAACGGTGAACGTCATTCGCGCCCGACAGTGATGCGGGGGCGAGGCGAGGACTCCATCCCGCGAGTCTAGGCCGAGGTCTATACTTAATACGAACACGGGAGTCCGGTCAACCGGGCTGAGAGGAAGCTTCTGAAGCTTCGACCGTCGAACCTGATCTGGATCATGCCAGCGCAGGGAGGCAGATTTTCTCGTTCCCGTGCCCTGGAACCATCTACGGAAAGGGCACAAAAAGTGCACGCAACAACCACCCTTCTTACCTCCACCACGTCCCGCCGGCCGCGTAACTTCCGGTGGCGGGTCGTCGACATCGTAATCGCCAGTGTCATCGGCGTGGCCAGCGGGCTGATTTTCGTCGTCTGGAACCAGGCATACAACCCGCTCAGCGGCGTGCTCACTCCGCTGCTGCCGGGCCTGCAGGCTCTCCTGGGCGGCGGATGGCTGTTCGCCGGTGTGCTCGGTGGCCTCATCATCCGCAAACCCGGCGCCGCGCTCTACACCGAGCTGCTGGCGGCGGTCGTGTCGACCCTGGTCGGCGGCACCGCCTGGGGGGCCACCATTCTGGTGTCCGGCCTGGTGCAGGGTCTCGGCGCGGAGCTGGTCTTCGCGCTGTTCTTCTACGCCAACTACCGCCTCGTCGCGGCCCTGCTCGCCGGCGCGGGCGCCGGCCTTGCCCTCGCCGTCAACGACCTGTTGCTCTGGTACCCCGGATCGGCCGTTCCCTTCATCACCATCTACACAGCCTCCTCGATCGTCTCCGGCATTGTCGTGGCCGGACTGCTGTCCTGGCTGGCCATGCGTGGCCTCGCCCGCACCGGCGCTCTGTCGCGGTTCGCCGCCGGGCGATCGAACCGCACCCAGGTCTAGGGGGACGGCGATGACACCGGCAGCAGCGGCATCCGTCTCGGGCGCGTCCGTCGTGGCCCGCGGCTGGGGATGGCGGCATGCCGGGCGGCGGGGCTGGGCCGTCGACGGCCTCGACCTGCGAATCGAGCCGGGCGAGCGCGTGCTGCTGCTCGGCGCTTCCGGGGCCGGCAAATCGACTCTGCTGCACGCCCTCGCCGGGGTTCTCGGCGGCGACGAGGAGGGCGAGCAGCGCGGTCAGCTGCTTGTGAACGGCGCCGGGCCGACCGCCGCGCGAGGCCAGGCCGGGCTGCTGCTGCAGGACCCTGACTCCCAGGTGATCCTGGCGCGGGTGGGCGACGACGTCGCCTTCGGCTGCGAGAACCTGGGGGTGCCCCGCGAGGAGATCTGGCGCCGGGTGAGCGACGCTCTGGACATGGTCGGCCTGGACCTGCCGCTCTGCCATCCGACGTCGTCGCTGTCGGGCGGACAGAAGCAGCGCCTCGCCCTCGCTGGGGTGCTGGCGATGCGGCCGGGGCTGCTGCTGCTCGACGAACCCACAGCGAATCTCGACCCTGGAGGCGTGCTGGATGTGCGCGATTCCGTTGCCCGCGTGCTCGAGAACTCCGCGGCGACGTTCATCGTGATCGAACATCGGGTCGCCGTCTGGCAGAACCTTGTGAACCGGGTGATCGTGCTCGACGCGGCCGGGGGAGTGCTGGCCGACGGCCATCCCGACGACGTGCTGACCAGGCAGGGGGAACGGCTCGCGGCCGCGGGTGTCTGGGTGCCCGGGCGGGGCAACGGTCTGGCTTCATCGCGGGGCGAGACCCGCTCGGCGTCGGCGCCCGGCTCGGTTCCTCTGCTCCGCACGCCCGGCCTCGCGATCGCACGCACGCGCGCCGACGTGCTCGCCCGGGACATCGACCTCACGGTGCACGCCGGCACCGCTCTGGCAGTCACCGGTCCGAACGGCGCCGGCAAATCGACCCTGATGCTCACCCTCGCCGGCCTGCTGAAACCGGCCGGGGGAGCGGTGCTCGCGAGCCCGGAGTTCGCCGACGGGGCCGACGAGGAACCGATCCGCTGGAAGTCCCGCCAGCTGCTCACCCGCATCGGCACCGTGTTCCAGAGCCCGGAGCACCAGTTCGTGGCGGCCACAGTGCGGGCCGAACTCGCCGTAGGGCCGCGCGCCCTCAAACGGCCAAAGGCGAACATCAATGCCCGGGTCGACGAGGTGCTGCAGCGCCTGCGCCTGGACCACCTGGCCGAGGCGAACCCGTTCACCCTCTCCGGCGGCGAGAAACGTCGGCTGTCGGTGGGCACCGTGCTGGCCACCCAGCCACGGCTGCTCATGCTCGACGAGCCCACCTTCGGCCAGGACCTGCGCACCTGGCGGGAGATCGTGGCCCTGCTCGACGAACTCCTGCGGGAGGGCACCGCGGTGGTCGCCGTCTCGCACGACACCGACTTCGTGGCCGCCCTGGCTGACCGGGAGTACCACCTGACCGGGCAGGCCGGCCCCAGCGTCACGCCGCGGGCGGCGGTGTCCCGGTGAGCGTGCTGACGCCTGCCCGGGGAACCCAGGCCATCTTCCGGATCAACCCGGTCGCGAAGCTGGCCGCCGCGCTGCTGCTGGCGGGCGTGCTCATCCTCACCATCGACTGGGTCTCCGCCGTCGTCGCCCTCGCCTGCGAGTTCGTGCTCTTCTTCTGGGCCGGGCTGTCCCTGAAGGCCTTCGCGGTGCGCACCCTGCCGGTCTGGATCGCCGCACCAACCGCCGGCGTCACCACCCTGCTCTACGGGCAGGCGGCCGGGGCGGTCTATTGGTCCTTCGGGCTGGTGAACGTGACCGAGGGATCACTCGAGCTGGCCATCGCCACGACCCTGCGCATCCTCGCCATCGGACTGCCGTCGGTCGTGCTCTTCGTGACCGTCGACCCCACCGACCTGGCCGACGGCCTCGGCCAGGTCGTGAAACTGCCGGCCCGCTTCGTGCTTGGCGGTCTGGCCGGGCTGCGCCTGGTCGGCCTGTTCCTCGAGGACTGGCACGCCCTCGAACTGGCCCGGCGGGCCCGCGGCATCGCGGACCGCGGCGTCCTGCGACGGCTGCTCAGCCAGGCCTTCGCCCTGCTGGTGCTGTCGATCCGGCGCGGCAGCAAACTCGCGACCGCGATGGAGGCCCGCGGGTTCGGCGCCTCGGTGCGGCGCACCTGGGCCCGCCCCTCCAGCTTCCGGGGGCGCGAGGTGGCCCTGGTCGGCATCGGTCTGGCCGTGGCCCTGCTCTCGGTGAGCGTCTCCGTGGCGACGGGAAGCTGGAACTTTGTCCTCATCTGATCTGCCCACGGCCGCCCTCGAACCGGCCGCCCCCGATCCGGTCGGTGACCGACGGATGCTGCTGGCCCCCGTGCTTCGCGACCTTGCCGCCGCCGGGGTGGCGCCCGTCGTTCTCATCGACGGGCCGAGCGGCGCCGGCAAGAGCACCCTCGCCGACGCGCTCGTCGTCGCCTGGCCGGGACCGCTCCGGCCCACCCTGGTGCGGCTGGACGACGTTTACCCCGGCTGGCAGGGGCTGGACGCCGCCGTCATGCACCTGGGCGAACAGGTGCTCACCCCGAGAAGACTGGGCCGGCCCGCCGCCTGGCGGCGCTACGACTGGGAGCGGCGCGAGTCGGCAGAATGGCACCCGGTCGACCCGGCCCGCCCGCTGATCGTGGAGGGCTGCGGAACCCTGGCGGCCGCCCACGCGCCACTCAGCGACATCCGGGTCTGGCTGGCCGCCGACGACCGCATCCGCAAGCAGCGGGCCCTCGCCCGGGACGGCGAACTGTTCCGGTCGCACTGGGACCAGTGGGAAGCGGGCTGGGACGCTTACCGAGAGCGGGAGGCGCCCGAGCGGCAGGCGACGATCCGGCTGGCCGGGACCCCGGACATCCGACGCCCGTAAGTCGGTGCCCGGGACTAGGTTGGAGGTATGGCTGATCAAGGTGCTGAAAATGTCGTTTACACTGCGGAATTCATTGACGGTCCCCTCGCGGGCCAGGTCGACACCCGGGTGCTAATCCAGGGCAAACATGACGCCCGGGTCAGCATGATGGCCGCCGTCGAGGGGGTCGAAACGCTGTTCTGGTACGACGAGGAGGACGTGCGCGATGTGCAGGGCCGCGTGCACGTGCGCTACCGGTTCGACGCGGGCGAGAGCGACCCGTACCAGTCGACCGGCGAGGGCGAGTAGCCGGCAGCCCGATGCCGGAGCCGCACGCGGTTAGCGGTTAGCGGCGAACAGTGCCGAGATCATCGGTGCGGGGTGCAGGAGCCGCCAACCGAGGCCCGGCGCGCTGATCGTGCGGTCGAGCACCAGCGTCGACGTCACCTCGGTGCCCCCGGTCTCCACCGTGACCCGGCCGACGGTCTTGCCCGCCCGGCCGGTCGACACCGTCTCCAGGATCACCTCCGCGTCGCCCGGCGCCTGAGCCTGCCAGCCGTACGTCGTCGTGGCCGTGCGCACGGTTCCGGAGGCCTCGGCCCCCCACAGTGTGCTGAACTCCACGTAGGCGTCACCCTGGGCGAGGGTTGGCAGCTCGCGTACCCCGGCGCGGGCGCTCTCCATCAGGGCGGTGACGTCACTGGTCAGGGTGTCGTAGTCGGGTTCGCCGAGCAGGGCACCGGCAAAAGTGTAGGTCGAGTCCGGGCCCTGCACCTGGCCGGTGAAGAGAAAACAGACGCCCGCCCCGTCCGTGTAGCTGCGGGTGATGCCGGTGACGCCCTCCTCGGCCAGGAACGCCGTGGTGTTGTCCACGCCGCGCTGGCCCACCAGGGCGGAGGCCGGCTGGGAGAGGATGGCACCGATCACCGGGTCGGCGGCGGCCAGGCCGGCCAGCCGGGCAAGGTCAGTGGCCGTTCCGACGCTTTCGTCGTTGAGCCCGGTGGCGTCGGCGACACGGGTGCCGTCGAGGCCCTGCTTGCCCAGCCAGGCGTTGGCGGCGGCGCTGTAGGCGTCGAGGGAGCCGAAGGCCCAGCGCGCCAGCGTGTCGGCGTGATTGTTGCTGGAGCCGAGGATCATCGCCTGGAGCAGCTCGGTCTCGGTCCACAGTTCGCCCGGGAAGACCACGACGGTGCGGGCACCGGAATTGCCGTAGTCGATGTAGTCCTGGTAATCCGCGGCCGTGATCGGGATCTGAGGCCCCGTCTCACCGAGGGCCAGCGGTTTCGCGTCGAGCACGACCAGGGCGGTCACGATCTTCGTCGCCGCGGCCATCGGCAGCGGTTCGGCCGTGCCGGCCACGGCGAGAGGCAGGGTGGCGGCAAGAGCGTCGGCGTCCAGCGCCGTCGTACCCGGGAAGGCCGGATCGGGTGTGACCGTGGCCAGGCCGATGACGGCGCTGCCGCCGGTGGCCGGCAGCGCGGGCGGGAACGGAACCGACTCTCCGGCCGCCGGCGTGACCAGCGTGGCGGTGGCCTCAGGCAACGGCCCCAGCAGGGTGGCCGGCCCGTAGACGCCGACGGACAGGATGACGAGGGCACCGACCGTGGCGCCGATGACGCGGGCAGGCCGGGATCTACTCATGACGCAAGGCTAACGGTGGTTGGTCATCCCCAGCCGAGGTCGTGCAGCCTGTCGTCGTCGATGCCGTAGAAATGGGCGATCTCATGCACCAGAGTGATGTGCACCTGGTCGCGCAACTCCTCGAGATCCGCGCAGAGCTCCAGCAACGGCTCCCGGTAGAGCACGATCCGGTCCGGCATCTCACCGAAGCCGTACTGCCCACGCTCGGTCAGGGCAACCCCGTCATAGAGCCCGAGGGTGTCCATCGTGCCGTCTTCGGGTCGGTCCTCGACCACGAAGATCACATTGTCCAGGCCGTCGACCATGTCGTCGGGCAGGAGGTCGAGCTCGTCGACGACGAGACGCTCGAATTCCTCGTGAGTCAGCTGCGGCATCCGTTCAGCATCTCACATTCGTTCAGCCTCTCAGGGAGCCGGTCAGCCGTTGATCGTGATGGTGCTCAGGCCGCCGTCGGTGACGCCCCAGGTCTTGAGGATCTCGCCGTAGGAGCCGTCGTCGACCATGGACTGCAGGGCAGCCTGCACGGCCGCTGCCATCCCGGAGTCCTTCGCCACGGCCATGCCGTACGGTGCCTCGTCGAAGGAGGTGCCGGCCTTCTGCAGCTTGCCCGCGGTCTGCTGGATCGCGTAGAGGGTGACCGGGGAGTCTGCGCTGAAGGCGTCGGCCTGACCGAGCACCGTGGCGTTCGTGGCCAGGTCCTGGGTGTCGAACTTGAGCTTGTCGATCGGGGGCTTTCCGGCGGCGACGCAGGCGGCGCTCTTGGCCGGGATTTCGTCGGTGTCCTCGTAGGTGGTGGACTGCACGGCGATCTTCAGGCCGCAGGCGTCGTCGGGGTCGACGGTGGTGCCGGTGGCGGAGGCCCACTGGATGCCGGCCGTGTAGTAGTTGACGAAGTCGACCTGCTCCTGGCGCTTCAGGTTGACGGTGAAGGACGAGTTTCCCAGGTCCATCTCGCCGCCGATGATGCTCGGGATGATGGTGTCGAAATTCGCGACCTTGTAGTCGGCGGTCAGACCCAACTTCGCGGCAATCGCGGCGCCGAGTTCGACTCCCCAGCCGATCGGGTTGCCGGAATCGTCCTTGAACTCGTTGGGGGAGTAATTCGGGCTCGTGCCGATCACGAGCGTGCCGGAGGCGCGGACCTTCTCCGGGAGCAGCGCCGAGGCGGCGGCATCTTCGGTCACGGTACTGGCGGGCGCGGTGGCGTCGGCTCCGGGAACCGGCACAGTGTTGTCGACGCAGCCGGTGAGCAGGAGGGCGGCCACCGCAGCGACGGCGGGGAGGGCGAAACGAGCACGCATGGAGAGATCCCTTTCAGCTGTCCCGGACGCCGTTGGATCGGCGGGGAGGCCGAGGCGAGGACACCGTTTCGGTGAGGCGTTTCGATGCCGGAAATGCGAACGCGCGGCCGGATCCGAGGGCCCGGTCGCGCGTTCGATGGACTGTTTCTGCGTGTTTCAATTGGGGTGAGTAACGGGGCTTGAACCCGCGGCCTTCCGGACCACAACCGGATGCTCTACCAGCTGAGCTATACCCACCATGCGCTGCTTTCCCACAGAGAAGGCAACTCGGCAAGTGTATTACATGTTCGCAGCGAAAATGTTCACGGCTTCGGCCGCGCTGTTCTTCGCCTGTTGGCTGGACGGCCCGGGGTCGGCCACGAACACGGTTTGGCGGTAGTACGCCAGTTCGCGGATGGATTCGAGGATGTCAGCCAGGGCGCGGTGTCCGCCGTCTTTCGCGGGGGCGTTGAAGTACACCCGCGGGTACCAGCGGCGTGCGAGTTCCTTGATCGAGGACACATCGACGTTGCGGTAGTGCAGCTGGGCGTCGAGGCGAGGCATGTATTTCATCAGGAAGGCCCGGTCGGTGCCGATGGAATTTCCCGCCAGCGGAGCCTTCTGCTCGGCCGGGATGAACTGCAGTACGTATTCCAGCACCAGGGTCTCGGCCTCGGCGGCGCTGATTCCGTTCGGGATCTCGTTGATCAGCCCACTGCTCTCGTGCATGTTGCGCACGAAGTCGTTCATGTTCTCCAGCGACGCCTGATTCGGCTTGATGATGAGGTCGAGTCCCGGGTCGATGATGTTCAGGTCGTAATCGGTGATCACTACAGCGATCTCCACCAACTCGTCGGAATCAATGTCCAAACCGGTCATCTCGCAGTCAATCCATACCAACCGGTCACTACTTTTTTTCATGTGCCGAGTCTAACGGCGGACGCCGACCGGCCCTGTTGCGCTGGTCCCGGCAGCGGTGCGACTGAGACGTGCGCTCCGTAGACTACCTCGCATGGAATTGACGTACTTCTCCTCCGCCTTCTGTGAGCCCTGCATGCAGACCCGGGCGGTCCTGGCCGAGGTCGAACGCCTCGTGCCCCAGGCGACCGTGCGTGAGCTCGACGTGGTGCGGGACGTCGCGGAAGCCGAGGCCGACGGCATCCGGATCACCCCCACGGTGATCATCCGGGACGCGGCCGGGATCGAGGTCTTCCGGGCCACGGGTGTGCCGACACTCGCCCAGGTGCTCGTGGCGGCCGCGAAGGCCGTTTGAGCGCCGGCGGGCCGGGTCTGCGGTATCGTTGATCGTTCTTCGCCCCCGTAGCTCAGTGGATAGAGCAGCGGCCTTCTAATCCGCTTGTCGTAGGTTCGATTCCTACCGGGGGCACCGCACAACACCCGTGAATCCTGTTGCCCTACCCTCGGTTTGGTAGATTCGGGAAATGCGAGAACTACAGGCGCGAATCATCGCGGAGCTGAACGTGTCCCCCCATATCGATGCATCCTCCGAGGTTCGCCGCAGAGTGCAGTTCCTCGCGGACTACCTGGTCCGAACGGGGGCACAGGGCCTCGTGCTCGGCATCAGCGGGGGTCAGGATTCCAGCCTGGCCGGCCGTCTGTGCCAGCTGGCCGTGGAGCAGCTCGCCGAGGCGGGACATTCGGCCATCTTCCAGGCCGTGCGCCTGCCGTACCGGGTGCAGCGGGACGAGGAGGACGCGCAGCTCGCCCTGGAATTCATTCGTCCTGCGTCGACCGTCACCTTCGACATCAAGCGCGCCGTCGACGGCATCGAAGCGGAATTCGCCAATGCGACGGGCCGCCCGCTGCCGGACTTCGACAAGGGAAACGTCAAGGCCCGGGTGCGCATGGTCGCCCAGTATGCCCTCGCCGGCTCGGCCGGCCTGCTGGTCGTGGGCACCGACCACGCCGCCGAGGCGGTCACGGGATTCTTCACCAAGTACGGCGACGGCGGCACGGACATCCTGCCGCTGACCGGATTGACCAAGCGTCAGGGGCGAGCGCTTCTGGTCGAGCTGGGGGCGCCGGACCGGTTATACCTCAAGGCGCCGACTGCCGACCTTCTCGACGACAACCCCGGCCAGACCGACGAGGCCAACCTGGGGTTGCGGTACGAGCAGATCGACGACTTCCTGGAGGGGCTGCCCGTCGACGATCTCGTCGCCGAGACGATCGAGAACCGCTACCTCGGCACCGAGCACAAGCGCCAGGTCCCGGCATCAATGTTCGACGAGTGGTGGCGCTGACTCGTGAGAGCTGTGAGCCGCCGCCTCGCTCGGGAGAGCGGCGGCGGCTCACGGACGTCTAGCTCTGGAGCGGGGTGGGGCGCACTTCCAGTGCCTGCACGTCGTCGAGGAGGCGCTGGGTCTCCGTCGACGCCGAGGCCGTTCCAGACGCGTACTGGAGCGGGGCAGGCACGGGCGCGGCCGGCGCGGCGGTGAACTGGTCGTGGTGCTGCTGGGCGGTCCAGGCATCCTGCTCGGCGAGGAGGTTCTTCTCGGTGCTGTTCTTGGAGACCTTCCACCGGTCGAGGTCGCTCTGGAAGATCTTGCGGGTGCGGCCCGGCTTGTCCTGCCATTCGACCAGGCGGTCGCGGAACTCGAGCAGCGCGGGCTCGAGCTGGTACCCGAACGTGGCCGAGGTGCGCTTGAGCTCAGCGAGTTGATGCGCGGCCCAGTTCGCGGCGACGCCCGAACCCTTGATCGGCAGGAGGCGCAGCTGCACGTCGGCCTGGCCCACCGCGCGGTCCGCCATGACCTGCTCCTGCGGCGTGAGCGAGTTCCAGACGGATGCCTCGGTCGCGGCATCCACGAGGGTGCCGATCACGGCCGCCTTGAGAGCCCGGTCGTTCTGCGCCAGGAGGCGTTTGATCGCCCCGCGGGAGATCACCGCCGCCAGAAGGCTGGCGACGACGATCGAGACGATGAGCACCACGGCGCTGAAAACCATGGACTGATTGCTGGCTGCCGTGAGCCAGGATACGAAACTATTCCACCACTGCATGAGCGCACTTTACCGGCGTCTCGGCCTGATCTCCGGGAGCGGCGCGGCGTGCCCTGCGGAGAGGTGCGCGCCGTCAGCGGAAGCAGTCGGCCGCGTCGTCGATGCGCCAGAACGAACCGACGTTCATTGTGCGGGTGGCGGCGAGCAGGCGCCGCGCGGCGAAGTAGTCGCCGTCGACCTCGGTGCGCCGCTCGATGTGCCCGAGCACCATGCCGGACCGGTTCGAGACCCGCCAGAGGCCGTCTTTCACGGGAACGAACTGCAGACCGCGGATGACCGGCAGTCGGGGAAGTGGGGACGCTGGTGTGGACATGGAATTCTCCGAGATCGACCGTACGCGGGTGAGGGTTCCCTCAGGCTACGGAGAGCCACCGACAGTGGTTTCGGCGCTACCGCAGAGGTCCGTTCAGCAGAACCATGTCCTGGCTGGCCAGGTCGAGGTCCACAACCCGGTTCGGACGTGCGGTCTGGGCGACGACGATGCCCGCGAGCACAAGGACCACCCCCGCCATCTGCAGCCCGTCGAGGGACTCGCCGAGCCAGAGGAACGCGAACGCGAAGGCGAAGATCACCTCCGAGGCAGACACGATGCCGGCCGCCGTGGCAGTCAGTCGGCCGAGCGCCATGTACGAGAACAGATACGGGGCGAAGGAGCCGAACACGCCGTTCCACAGCGTCAGCAGCCACAGCGGGAGAGACACCGCCCCGAGGTTGCCGTTCAACGCGACATCCTGAACCAGGGTCTGCGGCTCGACCTGCCACCAGGCGCTGAACACGAGCCAGAAAGCGCTGGCGAAAAGCATGGACCAGAACGACACGGCCAGTGGCGAGGTCGCGGCGACCTGCCGCTCCCCGACCAGGAAGTACACGGCCAGGCAGATTGCGGCGAGGATTCCCGCCAACACACCCAGGTCAGAGAGGGTGCTGGCCCAGATCTGGGCGACGACGGCCATGCCGATCAGAACGCAACCGATGGCCAGCCAGATGCGGGATTTGACCCGCTCCTTGAAGACGAATCGGGCGACCAGGGCGACGATCAGCACCCCGGTGTACTCGAGCATGAGTGCGATGCCCACCGGCAGCAGACTGATCGCCACTGCGTAGAACCACTGGATCAGGGCGACCCCGGCCACCCCCAGGACGGCCATCACCGCGAGCTGGCGCAGGCTGATGCGGAACGCCCGCCGGTTGGTCACGAGCAACAGACCGCCGGCCAGGAGGGCGACGACCGTGACCCGGAAGAAGGTCAGCTGGGCCGGGGACAGGCCCGCATTCACGATCACCTTGGTGGTGCTGCCGTTGAGGCCGAAGAGCAGCGACGCGAGGAGAGCGTAGAGGTAGCCCACTTCGCTCAGCCCAGACCGGTGCCGTGCACGGCGTACGGTTCGATCTCCTCGATTTCGATCTGGGTGAGGGGCGGGGCATCCAGGGCCGCCACGGTCTGCTCGAGCTGGTTCAGGCTGCTTGCGCCGACCAGCACACTGGTCACCGACGGCTGGCGCAGGATCCAGGTGACCGCCAGCTGGGCCAGCGTCTGGCCGCGCGCGGCAGCAATCTCGTTGAGGGCGCGGGCACGGCCCTGGTAGGTGTCGGTGAGAACGTCCTCCGACAGGAAATCGCTCGTCGCGACCCGCGAGCCTGCCGGAACGGTGCCGTCCAGGTAGCGGTCGGTGAGAAGTCCCTGTGCGAGCGGCGAGAAGACGATGCTGCCCATGCCGAGCTCGTCGAGCACGGGGAAGAGCCCGTCTTCGATGTGGCGGTCGAACATCGAGTAACGCGGCTGGTGGATCAGGAGGGGGATCTTGTGCTCGGCCAGCGCCGCCGCCGCGGCCCGCGTCTGCTCGGGGGTGTAGCTGGAGATGCCGACATAGAGGGCCTTTCCCTGCTGCACCGCCGACGCCAGCGCGCCCATGGTCTCCTCGATGGGAGTCTCCGGGTCCGGCCGGTGGGAGTAGAAGATGTCGACGTAGTCGACGCCGAGCCGGCCCAGGCTCGCGTCGAGGGAGGAGAGCAGGTACTTGCGAGAACCGAAATCGCCGTAGGGGCCCGGCCACATGTCGTAGCCGGCCTTGCTGGAAATGATCATCTCGTCGCGGTAGGCCCGGAAATCTTCGGCGAAGATGCGGCCGAAGTTGGTCTCGGCGGCTCCGGGAGGAGGACCGTAGTTGTTGGCCAGGTCGAAGTGGGTGACCCCCAGGTCGAAGGCACGGCGCAGGATGGCGCGTTGGGTCTCGATCGGGCGCTCGTGGCCGAAGTTGTGCCAGAGGCCGAGAGACAGCGCCGGCAGTTTGAGGCCGCTCCGTCCGGCGCGTCGGTAGGTCATGTCGGCATAGCGGTTCTCAGCTGGAACGAAGGTCATGCCGTTACTCTAGGGGTGTGCAAACTTTTGTGGTCGCAGGTGGATGTTTCTGGTGTCTCGATGCCGTGTATCGGGTGTTGCGTGGCGTGAGCGAGGTGGTTTCCGGGTACACCGGGGGCACGGCTCAACGGCCCACGTATGAGTCGGTGTGCACGGGCCGTACCGGCCATGCCGAGGCCATCGCCGTGACGTTCGACCCGGAGGTCATCCCGGCCAGCGTCATCCTCGACGTGTTCTTCTCGCTGCACGACCCGACCCAGCTGAACCGCCAGGGCGCCGACGTGGGCACCCAGTACCGGTCGGCGATGTTCTATACCGACGACGAGCAGAAGCGGCTCTTCGAAACCGCTCGCACTCGCGCCGCCGAATGGTGGGGCGGCGGCATCGTCACCACGATCGAGCCGCTCGGCGAGTACTTCGTGGCCGAGGACCACCACCAGGAGTTCTTCGCCAAAAACCCGGGTCAGGGCTACTGCATGGCCGTCGCGCTGCCCAAGGTGAACAAGATCCGCAAGTCCTACGCCGAATACCTCCTCTAGCAGCGCGAGTTCGTGTATTCGTAGGCGGCGAGTATCGCTCAGCGCGGCGAAATGAACGGGTTTTCTAGCTGCCGTGCCAGCGCCGCCGAGACCGCCGTGCGGAAACCCGGAGCCAAACGAATTCGACGGAGATTTTGCCCAAAGCGGCACTAGAAGCTGGGAAAGAGCGCTTTCACAGGAGAATCTCCGTCGAATTGGTTCGACACCGACCGCGGCGCGCACCCGGACCCTCTCCTTCAGAAGCGCGCCCAGCCCTCCCCAGATGCGGGGGGCGGTCATTCGGCACAGGTTCCGGATGCCGCGGCCGGGCGTCGTTCTGCCGCCGCACACTCGGAATACGCGATCTGGGGCGGCGGAGACAGGCACGAGCTGTCGCTCCAGGTCGCGTGTTCCGGGCATTCGTCCGGGGCTCACAGGATGAGGGAGACCGTAATGAGCGACAGCATCACCGTGACCGGAATCGTGGCCACCACGCCCCGTCACCTCGTGACCAGTTCGGGGCTGGCCATCACGTCGTTTCGGCTGGCATCAAGCCAGCGTCGCTTCGACCGTGTGAAACAGACCTGGGTTGACGCCGAGACCAACTGGTACACGGTGTCCTCCTTCCGGCAGCTCGCCCACAACGTGGAGCGCTCGGTGCAGAAGGGTGAGCACGTAGTCGTGGCGGGGCGGTTGCGCATCCGGCCGTGGGAAAATGCCGACCGCAACGGTACCTCGGTCGAGGTCGAGGCAGAGACCGTCGGGCACGACCTGGCCTGGTGCAGCACCGTCTACACGCGCTCGCCGCCGCCCGGCGCAGCGTCGGCGCCACATCCGACCGAGCCCACGGACGGCTTCCTACCTGCCGATACTGACGACGCACCCCCGATGCGCGACGAGGCAGAGTCCGCGGCGCTTGTCGGGGTCGATTCCTGACGGCGGCAACTCGGCACAGTGTCCGGCACGGTCACCAGCACAGTCACCGGGACAGTCACCGGCACAGTCACCGGCACAGTCACCGGAATAAACTCTCGGGGACACGGGGCATCTGGCAGACTCAGAGGTCTGACCGCACCGCGGTCGCGGAAGGACCACGTGCCGGCACGATCAGATCGGGAAACCCGGAGACGTCGAACCGGCATCCGTTCCCCACGCACCGGTAGCGCGTTGCTGCTCGGGCTGGCCGTCACGGTCAGCCTCGCGGCCTGCTCGGCGGCACCGGCCGCGACTCCCTCGAGCACGGCCACGGCGTCGGCGTCGGCTCGTCCGACCGCGAGCGCGGCGCCCATACCCGCGCCGCAGCTACAGCCGGAGAAGGATGCCGCGGCGAACCTGGCCTACTTCGACAGCGTCGCCACGGCGGTCGTCACCGCCGACGAGAATGCCGGCGGGCGGGCATTCGTGGACGCGCTGGGGGCCTCCGGCTTCGACCGGGCCCAAATGGAGGTTACCTTCGACGAGACCAACATCGACCTCCCAGCGGACTCTATCCAGTTCTCCGTTCGGTTCAACGGCGAATGCCTGATCGGGCAGAACGGACCGGCCACGGGCGGGTACCACAGCGCGGTCACGGCGATCCTCGCATCCGGAACGTGTCTGGTCGGGGCCACCCGGCAAATAGACTGGTAAGTACTATGGCTGAATTTATCTACACGATGGTCCGCGCTCGCAAGGCGGTCGGCGACAAACTGATCCTCGACGACGTCACCATGTCATTCTTCCCCGGCGCCAAAATCGGTATCGTGGGGCCGAACGGCGCCGGAAAATCCACGATTCTGAAGATCATGGCCGGGCTGGACACCCCCAGCAACGGCGAGGCGAAGCTCTCGCCCGGCTACTCGGTCGGCATCCTGATGCAGGAGCCCGAACTCGACGAGACCAAGACTGTCCTCGAGAATGTGCAGGAGGGCGTCGGCCCGATCAAGGCCAAGGTCGACCGGTTCAACGAGATCAGCATCGCGCTCGGCGAACCCGACGCGGACTTCGACGCACTGCTGGCCGAAATGGGCACGCTGCAGGAGGCCATCGACGCCGCCGACGCGTGGGACCTCGATTCCCAGCTGGAGCAGGCCATGGACGCCCTCCGCACCCCGCCGGGCGATTACTCCGTCGCCGACCTCTCCGGCGGTGAGAAGCGCCGCGTGGCGCTGACCAAGCTGCTGCTGCAGAAGCCCGACCTGCTCCTCCTCGACGAGCCCACCAACCACCTTGACGCCGAAAGCGTGCTCTGGCTCGAGCAGCACCTGGCCCAGTACCCCGGCGCCGTTCTCGCCGTCACCCACGACCGGTACTTCCTCGACCACGTGGCCGAGTGGATCGCCGAAGTCGACCGCGGCCACCTGTACCCCTACGAGGGCAACTACTCGACCTACCTCGAGAAGAAGCAGGAACGACTGCTCATCGCGGGCAAGAAGGACGCAAAGATGGCCAAGCGCCTCGCGGACGAGCTCGAATGGGTGCGCTCGAATGCGAAGGGCCGCCAGGCAAAGTCGAAGGCGCGTCTCGCCCGCTACGAAGAAATGGCGGCAGCGGCCGAGAGCACCCGCAAGCTTGACTTCGAAGAGATCCAGATTCCCGTCGGCCCGCGCCTCGGCGCCCAGGTCATCGACGCCAAGAAGGTCAAGAAGGGCTTCGGCGACCGGGTCCTCATCGAGGATCTCTCCTTCACCCTCCCGCGCAACGGCATCGTCGGCATCATCGGCCCCAACGGCGTGGGCAAGACCACGCTGTTCAAGACGATTGTCGGCCTCGAGCCGCTGGACCTGGGTGAACTGAAGATCGGCGAGACGGTCGACATCTCCTACGTCGACCAGAGCCGCGCGGGCATCGACCCGAACAAGTCGCTCTGGGAGGTCGTCTCCGACGGCCAGGACTACATCCAGGTCGGCAAGACCGAGATCCCGTCGCGGGCCTACGTGTCCACATTCGGGTTCAAGGGTCCCGACCAGCAGAAGAAGGCCGGCGTGCTCTCCGGTGGTGAGCGCAACCGCCTCAACCTGGCGCTCACCCTCAAGCAGGGCGGCAACCTTCTGCTGCTCGACGAGCCCACCAACGACCTGGACGTCGAAACCCTCGGCTCGCTCGAGAACGCGCTCCTTGAATTCCCCGGCTGCGCCGTGGTCATCACCCACGACCGGTGGTTCCTCGACCGAATCGCCACGCACATCCTCTCCTATGAGGGAACCGACGAAGACCCGGCGAACTGGTACTGGTTCGAGGGCAACTTCGAGTCGTACGAGCAGAACAAGATCGAACGCCTTGGCCCGGATGCCGCGAAACCGCACCGGTCCGCGTACCGCAAGCTGACCCGCGACTAGGGCCCGCGATGAAGCTGCGCGTTCCGGTGAAGTTGCGCTGGTCGGATCTGGACGCCTACGGCCACGTCAACAACGCCGAGTTGTTGCGTGTGCTCGAGGATGCGCGCATCCAGGCGTTCTGGCCGGATGAAGACGGCGACGGCCCCGGGACGTTCGCCGGCACCGCCGTGCTGGACGGGCGCCCGGGCGCGGCGACGCTGACCCTGATCGCGCGGATGGAGGCCGAGTATCTGGCTCCGATTCCGTATCTGAGGCAGCCTCTGGACATCCGTCTCTGGCTCGGCAAGCTCGGCGGCGCCAGCCTCGAGGTCTGCTACGAGGTCTGGACTCCGATCGGCCTGGAGCCGGCGGTTCTCTTCGCGCAGGCGAGCACCACAATCGTGTTGGTGGACGCCGCGACAGAGCGGCCACGCAAGATCAACGAGGTCGAGCGCGCCGCTTGGGCTCCATACGTAGACGAACCCATCCGATTCACCCGGCGCGCGTCCCTGCCGGCGGAGTAGACCGACCCGGACGCAGTCCGCCTCAGCCTGCGGTGACGGCGTCGCCGGTGACGGTGACCTTCACCGACGCCAGCGGTTCGGTTGCCGGTCCGGCGAGAACCTCGCCGGTGGCACGGTCGAACTTCGAGCCGTGGCAGGGGCAGTCGAACTCGTCCTTTACCGCTTTGACCACGCAGCCCTGGTGGGTGCAGATCGCACTAAACGCCACCACGGTGCCGGCCGTGGGCTGGCTGATCAGGATGGGCTTGTCATCGAGAGAGGCCTCGATCGAGCCGCCCACGGGGATGTCGGCGAGCTTGGCTAACTCCACCGGGCCAATGTTGCCGGTGCCGGAGTCTTCGGCGCCGTCGGTGCTGCAGCCGACCAGCGCGACGGCGGTGCCGGCGGTGCCGAGCAGGAGCGCGGTGCGGCGGGAGATGTCGGTGGCGTTCGTCATGGTTCTCCTCGATCGGGCGGGCGTTCAGAGATGTTCATATACGTTCAGACACGTTCAGACACGTTCAGACACGTTCGGAGATGCTCAGAGACGCTCAGAGCATGTGAAAGAGGCTACTCTGCGTTCGTGGGCACGCGCAGCATGCCCTCCTGCGCGACCGTGGCGAGAAGCAGGCCCGCCCGGCTGTAGATGCTGCCGGTGGAGAGTCCGCGTCCACCCTGGGCGGTCGGGGAATCCTGTACGTAGAGCATCCACTCGTCGACCCGGCCGAAGCGGTGGAACCACATGGCGTGGTCCAGGCTCGCAACCTTGAGCCCGGGTGTGGCCCAGGCCACGCCGTGGCGGCGCATGACAGGCTCCATGATCGAGTAGTCGCTGGCGTATGCCAGCGCGGCGCGGTGCAGGTCAGGGTCGTCGGGCAACGGGCCCATGGTCTTCATCCACACGGCCTGGCGAGAGGTGTGCTCGCCGTTCACCTTGAGGTAGATCGGCGACGGCAGGTGCCGCATGTCGAACGGACGCTCGTTCGCCCAGTAGCGGGCGATGGAGTGGTCGACCTGGGCCAGGGCATCCGCCGCCGTCGGCAAGGACTCCGGGTCGGGCATATCGGTCGGCATCTCGATCTGGTGCTCGAGGCCTTCATCATCGTCCTGGAACGAGGCGATCATCGACAGGATCGGGTGCCCGTCCTGATAGGCCTGCGTGCGGCGGGTGGAGAAGGATCGGCCGTCGTGGATGCGATCGACGGAGAAGGTGATCGGCTGGCCCACGTCGCCGGGGCGGAGGAAATAGCCGTGCATCGAGTGCACATGGCGGTCGTCGGGAACCGTGCGCATCGCGGCAACCAGTGACTGGGCGAGCACCTGCCCGCCGAAAACGCGGCCGAGCGGCATCCACTGCGACGGCCCGGTGAAGATGTCCTCGCTGGTGCGGGCGCCCGTGTCGGTGAGGTCCAGGGCGGTTAGAAGGCCCTCCATCGGCAAGTCCATGTGGCCTCCTCAGGCGCGTGGCGGAGCAGACGCGCGCGCCGGTGTGACGCGCGCCGTACCTTGGTAGTTTAGGAGCAGATGAGTAAATCATTTTCTCTCCCAGAGTCCCTGTCCCTTCGCGACCTCCAGGTCTACCTCTCCCGCGCTAGCCGGGTGGAGGACGGTTCCGTGCGCCTCATTCAGGCCGCGGGGGTGCTCGCTGTCTACACCGCGATCCTCTACCCGCGCGGTCTCCTCGACTCCAGCCCGACCGTGCTGGGCCTGCGCACCTTCGCGCTCACCGCACCGGTCGAGCTCGACGCGGTCGTTCCCGTGCGCTCCCTGCTGGACCGCCTCGCCCGCCTCACCGCGGCCGTGCTGGAGGACGAGGCGACAGTGACCGTAACCGTGCCGCTGGAAGTGACCACCGTGACCTGGGCCGGTATCTCGCCGCCCCAGGGCGGCTGGACCCTGCTCGGTGAAACGGATGCCGCCCTGCTCGACGGTGCGGCGCAGGCAGGCATTGAGGAAGTCGCCGCCGTCATCCCGGCGGGGACCGGCGGGCAGATCGTGCAGCGGGTGCGCTCCGAAGTCTGGAGCCGCCCGATCTCCGGCCTGGAAATCGTGCCGGCCGGCGCCGCCTTCGCGGCCGTCAGCCTCGGCTTCCTTTCGAAAAACGAGCCCGTGCGCCTGTTCGAGACGGGCCTGTGGACCCGGCTGAGCACGAGCCGCGGCCACATCCTCGTGCGTCGCAAGCCCTGGTCGCTGAGCCGCTGACTATTCGCTGGGTGTTCGCACCGTGCCCCGAACGAATTCGACGGAGATTTTGGCCGGATCGGCGTTAAACTGACCGAAAATCGGCTCAAACATCAAAATCTCCGTCGAATTGGTTCGACACCGGTCGCTGACTCGGCGACACGCGGGCGTCCTGCCACAGCCGGGTGAGCACGTCGGCCGCCGGTTCTGCGCGGGCAGAGCGGAAGCCGGTGCCCGCCCAGAGGGCGAGCCCGTCGGCGTCGCCGCGTCGACCCGCATCCGCCCTGAGGCCACTGGTGAGATGGTTCACCTGAGGATAAGCCCGGGGCGCGGTGGCGTCGTGCTCGATGATGAACGCGTTGCGCAGCCCCCGTGCCGGACGCCCGGAGAACGCGCGCGTGACCACGGTGCGATCAAAGTTCGGGTCGACGAGCGCGTCCTTGTGCGCCTGCTGGGCGCCGGACTCCGCGGTGCGGAGGAACGCCGTGCCCAGTTGCACGGCGTCCGCGCCGGCCGCCAGGAGCGTCGCGATCCCGGCACCGGAGTGGATGCCCCCGGCCGCGATGAGCGGCAGAACCGCCAGGTCCGAAATGGCGCGGACCAGTTCGATCAGGGGAGTGGTCTCCGGTTCTTCGGCCGTCGTGAAGGTCGCCCGGTGTCCGCCTGCTTCCGGGCCCTGCACGCAGAGCACATCGACTCCGCGTTCCTCCGCGAGAACCGCCTCTCGAACCGAGGTGACCGTGGCGATCACGCACGCGTCGACGGCGTGCAAACCGTCCACGGTATCGGCCGGCGGCAACCCGAAGGTGAACGACACCACGGGGACTCGGTGCCCGATGAGAAGGGCCACCTTGGCGGAGAACCAGTCATCGTCCGCGGCCAGTGTCGGGGGCAATTCCACGCCGTGTTCCAGCGCGGTCGCTGTCAGGCTCCGGCGGTAGGCATCGACTCCGGCCTGGTCGGTCAGTGGCGGCCCGGGAACGAACACGTTCACGCCGTACGGCGGCCGCGAGCCCTGGTGCACGTCGGCGATCTGCCGGGCCAGCGCATCCGGGGTCTTGTACCCGGCGGCCAGGAACCCGAGGCCGCCCCCCGCGCTGAGGCTGCGCACCAGGGCCGGGGTGGATGCGCCACCGGCCATGGGTGCCGCGATGATCGGAATGCGAAGGTCCTTCAGGCTGAACATTGTCTCTTTCCGGTGTGTGGGTGCTTACGTCACAGTGTGCGAGCCGCCTCGTGCGTGCGGTGTTTCCGGCCTATCCCGCCGACGCCAGCAGCGCCGCCCAGAGGTCGGCGCGGGCGTGGAAGGCGCCGAGGTCCCGCCCGAGCAACTGCTCGGCGTGGCTGATCCGGCCGCGCACGGTGTGTCGGTGCACGCCGAGCTCCGTCGCGGCCGGGCCGAACTGGCCGTTGCGCTCGAGCCACACCCGCAGGGTGGGGAGCAGCGCCGTGCCGTGGGCGGCATCGTGGTCGGAGAGTGGCCGGAGGGTAGCGCGGCCGACCTCCGAGGCATCCGTTCGGGCCAGGAACGCGAGCACGCCCTGCCGTGAGATCACCTCGAATTCGACGATGCCCGCTGCACCTTCGTGGGCGCGCTCGAGCGCCTGTCGGGCCTGGGCCGCCGCGTGCGGCAGGGCACGGTAGGCGCTCCGGTCGGAGACGCCCACGTGCAGCCCGAGGCCCACCAGCTCGGCGAGCACCGGATCGGCGGCGACATCGAGGACGAGCAGCACCTGGCCGCCGTCGCGGGCGAAGAACAGGTGCCCTGGGCGTTCCTCGACCCGCAGTTCGAGCAGCTCGGCCAGAGCGTCCAAGCGTTCGGGCGGCGGGGAGACGACGGCGACCCGTACCGGCTCGGCCGGGAGGGCACCCCAGAGCTCCCGGGAGATGCTCTGCACCAGCGGCAGGTCGCCGCCGAGCAGCGCCTGCAGCAGCCCGGACCGCAGGTGGCCGCGGGCGCGACCCTGGGCGCTGTTCTGCTCGAGCGCGAGCCCGGCGAGGGCGATGACGCTGGTCACCACCTGCTGGCTGGCCTGGTCGAGCAGGGTGCCGCCGCCGAGGGCCAGCACCCCGCGCAGCTGGCCCTGCCGCCCCAGGGTCTGCAGGGTCAAAGTCTCGCCGCCCTCGTCGAGGGTGGTGCCGGCCCGCTGCCCGCGGCGGAGCAGCCGGCCGGCCTCCGCCTGTACCCGCGGCAGGGCGGGGGAGGAGGCGGAACCGGAGAACGCGTCGCGGGGAAAGACCCGGTCGAGCGTGCCGCTCGCGTCGAAGAGCGCGACCCAGTGGCCCAGCTGCCGGGACAGCTCGCTAAGAATGTTGCTCAGGCCGTCGGGTCGGAGGGCCGCGTGCGAGATGGCCCGCTGGGCGTCCAGCGCCCAGGTGTTGCGGGCGTAGCGCAACTCGGCGACCAGGTCGCCGGCCGCGCGGGCCACCGCGATGAACGGAGTGTCATAGGGCACCTCGATCAGGGGCAGCCCCTCGGCAAGGCAGGCCGCAACGAGGGCCTCCGGCGTGCCGGCGCGCACGACCTCCGTGCCGAAGCCGAGACAGGCGATGCCGCGGGCCGTGAGCCGGCGCACGTAGTCGCGGTAGTAGGCATCCGTCATCGGGTCGGCGAACTGGGTGCCGGTGGTGAGGAGCACCTGGCTGGCTGAGAGAAACGGCGTCGGGTCGGCCAGGTCGGAGCCGTGCACCCACTCCACGGGCTGGTCGAGCGCGTGTGCCGGCAGCTGCGGCTCGGCCGTGAGCAGGTGCAGCTGGAGGCCAGGCTGGGCCAGCAGGCGGCGCACGGTGGGCAGAAGCGGCGGGGCCAGGTTCGGAGCCATGCGACGAGTGTACAACGTGGCGAAAGTTCACCCGCGCGTTGTACACGGTGCCGGATGTTGCGGGTGGCCGCCCTGCGTAGCCTTCTGGAATCGGTATCGTCGCCGGCCCCGCGCCGATGCAACAGCCAGCGAACTGGAGCAGCAATGACCCTCGTAGACGCCCTTTCTGTGATCCCGGTCGGCGGACCGTCCCTTCCCCAGGAACGCCGCCTCGTCACCGCCATCCCCGGCCCGAAGTCCCAAGAGCTCGGACGTCGCAAGATCGAGGCCGTCTCCGCCGGGGTGGGCGTGACCCTGCCTGCCTATATCGTCGCGGCCGGCGGCGGTGTGCTTGTTGACGTCGACGGCAACTTCCTGATCGACCTCGGCAGCGGCATCGCCGTGACCGGCATCGGCAACAGCGCCCCCGAGGTCGTGGCCGCCGTGGCCGCCCAGCTGGCCCAGTTCACGCACACGTGCTTCACCGTGACGCCCTATGACTCGTACATCGAGGTAGCCGAGACGCTCAACCGGCTCACCCCGGGCGACCACGCCAAGCGCAGCGCCCTGTTCAACTCCGGCGCCGAGGCCGTGGAGAACGCCGTCAAGATCGCCCGACACTACACCGGCAAGCAGGCCGTCGTCGCCTTCGACCACGCTTACCACGGCCGCACCACCCTGACCATGGGCCTCACCGCGAAGAACCAGCCGTACAAGAACGGCTTCGGCCCCTTCGCCGCGGAGATCTACCGGGCACCCACGTCGTACCCCTACCGCGACGCCGGACTCGACGGGGTCGGGGCCGCCCGGCGCGCCATTTCCCAGATCGAGAAGCAGGTCGGCGCCGACAACCTGGCCGCCCTGATCATCGAGCCGATCCAGGGTGAGGGCGGCTTCATCGTGCCCGCACCCGGCTTCCTTCCCACCCTGGTGGACTGGTGCCGCGCGAACGAGGTCGTCTTCATTGCCGACGAGGTGCAGACCGGATTCGCCCGCACCGGCGACCTCTTCGCCAGCAACCACGAGGGCATCGTGCCCGACCTGATGGTGATGGCCAAGGGCATCGCCGGCGGCCTGCCGCTCTCCGCCGTCACCGGCCGCGCCGAGATCATGGATGCGCCGCAGGTCGGCGGCATCGGCGGCACCTACGGCGGCAACCCGCTCGCCTGCGCCGCGGCCCTGGCCACCATGCGCAGCTATGAGACCGAGAACCTGGCCCAGCGCGCCCGTGAAATCGGCGCCATCCTGACCGGGCGGCTGAACGCCATCCGTGCCGTCGACAAGCGTGTGGGCGATGTGCGCGGCCGCGGCGCCATGATCGCCATCGAACTGGTCGACCCGGTGACCGGAGACCCGGATGCCGCCCTCACCGGCCGCGTCGTGGCCGCCGCTCACGCCTTGGGTGTCGTGCTGCTCACTTGTGGCACCTACGGCAACGTGATCCGCTTCCTGCCGCCTCTGAGCATCTCCGACGACCTCCTCGTCGAGGGCCTGCAGGTGCTGGCGAACGTGCTCGCCGCCGCATGAGCCCTGGCTCCGCGGTCTCCTGCCCGAACCCGACGGGGGTACAGGGCGATCAGTCATACTGGGGGAACGCCGCGGGGAGGGTGGCGGAAACGCCCTTTCTGCACGGCCTCCACCCCTGATCAAAACCTCATTCGCATCTCCCGTATCGCATCGGAAAGAGACTCATCGTGTCCACTCGTGAAACCGAACTGCTCGCCCGCGTCCCGGACGGCCTCTACATCAACGGCACCTGGCAGCAGGGCGGCGGTAAGGCCATCGAGGTCACCGACCCGGCGACCGGTGCTGTGCTCAAACGGATCGCGAACGCGGATGCCGCCGACGGCATCCGTGCCCTCGATGCGGCCGTCGAGGCGGCCGAGTCGTGGGCGGCTACCGCGCCGCGTACGCGGGCCGAGATCCTGCGCCGGGCCTTCGACCTGCTGCAGGAGCGCCGCGATGACTTTGCGCTGCTGATGACCATGGAGATGGGCAAACCTCTCGCCGAGGCCAATGGAGAGGTCACCTACGGCGGCGAGTTCCTGCGCTGGTTCAGCGAGGAGGCCGTGCGCATCAGCGGTCGCTTCGGGCTGAACCCGGAGGGAACCGGCACGATGGTTGTCTCTCAGTATCCGGTCGGACCGTGCCTGCTGATCACTCCGTGGAACTTCCCGCTGGCCATGGCCACCCGCAAGATCGCCCCCGCGCTCGCCGCCGGCTGCACGGTCGTCGTGAAGCCCGCCGAGCTGACCCCGCTGACCACCCTCTTCTTCGTGCAGCTGCTCGAAGACGCCGGGGTACCGGCCGGCGTCGTCAACGTGATCACCACGTCGACCTCTTCCGCCGTTGCCGGGCCGATCATCGCCGACCCCAGGCTGCGGAAACTCAGCTTCACCGGGTCGACCCCCGTGGGCCGCAAGCTCATTCAGCAGGCGGCTCAGGGTGTGCTGCGCACCTCGATGGAGCTCGGCGGCAACGCCCCGTTCGTCGTCTTCGAAGACGCCGACCTGGACAAGGCCGTCGAGGGCGCGATGCTCGCCAAGTTCCGCAACATCGGGCAGGCCTGCACCGCGGCCAACCGTTTCATCGTGCACGAGTCCGTCGCCGCCGAGTTCGCCCGCCGCCTGACCGAGCGAGTCGGCGCGCTGAAGATCGGCCGCGGCACCGAAGCCGGCGTCACCATCGGCCCGCTCGTCAGCGAGGCTGCCGTCGCCGGCACCGACGCCCTCGTGCAGGACGCGCTGGCCCACGGCGCCACCCTGCTCGCCGGCGGCAAGCGCCCCGAAGGCGCCGGCTCCTTCTACGAGCCCACCGTGCTGACGGACGTGGCCCCGGCCAGCGCCCTCCTGACCGAGGAGATCTTCGGCCCGGTCGTCGGCATCGTCACCTTCGCCGACGAGGCCGAGGGCGTGCGCCTGGCCAACTCCACCGAGTATGGCTTGATCAGCTACGTGTACACCCAGGACCTCGCCCGCGGGCAGCGGATGATCGCCAAGCTTGAAACTGGAATGATGGGTCTGAACACGGGCCTGGTCTCCAACGCGGCGGCACCGTTCGGCGGTGTCAAGCAATCCGGTCTGGGCCGCGAAGGCGGGCTCGAGGGCATCCAGGAGTACCTGTCCACCAAGTACACCCTCATCCCGGTCTCCTGACCGGCGACGTACCCGTTTTTCACCTGCTTCCCCACCACCAGAACGCAATGGAGCACTCCTTGAGCATCATCGAACGTGACATCGTCATTATCGGCGCCGGGGCATCCGGCCTGACCGCCGCGACCGAGCTGCGGAAGGCCGGCCTCACCGTGGCCGTGCTCGAAGCGCGCGACCGCGTCGGCGGCCGCCTCCACACCGACGACATCAACGGTGCCATGCTTGAGATCGGCGGCCAGTGGGTTTCGCCCGATCAGGACGCACTCAAGGAGACCATCGCCGAGCTGGGCCTCGAGACCTTCGCGCGGTACCGCGAGGGCGAAAGCGTCTACATCAACGCCGCGGGGGAGCGAACCCGGTTCGAGGGCGAGATCTTCCCGGTCTCGGCCGACACCGAGCGCGAGATGGTGGCCCTGATCGCCACTCTCGACGAGCTCGTGGACCAGATGGACCCCGACCGTCCCTGGGCACATCCGCGTGCGGTGGAGCTCGACCAGATCTCCTTCCGGCGCTGGCTGGAGCAGGAGACCGACGACCAGGAGGCCCGCGACAACATTAGCCTCTTCATCGCCGGAGCCATGCTGACCAAGCCGGCGCACGCTTTTTCCACGCTGCAGGCCCTCCTGATGGCGGCCAGCGCCGGCAGCTTCAGCAACCTCGTCGACGCCGACTTCATCCTCGACGAACGGGTCGTGGGCGGGCTGCAGCGGGTGCCGATCCTGCTGGCCGAGAACCTCGGTGACGACGTCTTCCTCGGGCAGGCCGCCCGCACAGTGCGCTGGGGCGACGCTGGTGTGAGTGTGCTCACCGACGACCTCGAGGTGCGTGCGCGTCGCGTGATCGTTGCCGTTCCTCCCGTGCTCTACACCCGGATCTCCTTCGATCCGCCGCTGCCGCGCCGCCAGCAGATGATGCACCAGCACCTCTCGATGGGCTTCGTGATCAAGGTGCACGCGGTCTACGAGACCCCGTTCTGGCGGGAGGACGGCCTCTCCGGCACGGCCTTCAGCCCCTACGAGCTCTCCCACGAGGCCTACGACAACACCAATTTCAACGACCCGCGCGGCACTCTGGTCGGCTTCGTCTCCGACGAGGCCGCCGACGGCGTGTTCACCGTCTCGGCGGAGGAGCGCAAGCAGCGCATCCTCACCTCGCTCTCGCACTACTTCGGCGAGAAGGCACTGACCCCCGTCGTCTACTACGAGAGCGACTGGGGCACGGAAGAGTGGACCCGCGGCGCCTACGCGGCGAGCTTCGACCTGGGCGGGCTGGCTCGCTTCGGCGCGGACCTGCGCACACCGGTCGGCCCGATCCTGTTCTCCTGCAGCGACCTCGCCGGAAAGGGCTACCAACACGTCGACGGCGCGATTCGGATGGGACGCGCAACGGCCGCGGAGATCGTCGCCGAGCTCGACTCGTAAAGCAGGCGCGGCGGCATCCGTCGGTCGGCCTGGTTCGGTCGGTCTGTGTCTCGCGGCGCAGATTGCAGAAGCGGGCGCACGGTAGAACGTGCGCCTGCGTCCCAAGGGTGCGCCGAGAGCGGGTGCGCTGCTACTCGTCGAAGGTGTTGAGCATCGCGAAGGCCGCGCGCTCGAGGTAGTCCCAGAGCTGGTCGCGCTGCAGCGGTGGCAGAGCGGCCTTGTCGACGGCGGCGCGCATGTGGTTCAGCCAGCGGTCGCGGGAATCCGGGTTCACCTTGAAGGGCTGGTGCCGTTGGCGCAGCCGCGGGTGGCCGCGCTGCTCGCTGTAGGTGGTCGGGCCACCCCAGAACTGCTCGAGGAACATGGTCAGACGCTCGGCGGCCGGGCCCAGGTCGTCCTCGGGGTACATCGGCTTCAGTACCGGATCGGTGGCGACGCCGCGATAGAACTCGTTCACCAGATTCTCGAAGAACGGCCTACCGCCGACCTGCTCGTAGAACGTGGGGCCGATCGCGGTGCCGTTCTCGCCCTCGCGCAGGTGGACCGCACCGGGCGTGGCAGGAGTGGGGGCGTCGGCGTCATTCATCATCGTGAGTCTCCGGATCCGGTGCCGTGTGAGTGGGTGCCTCGGTCTTGGGTGTCGGGGCCTTGGGTGCCTCGGTCTTCGGTGTCGGGGCCGTGGGCACAGCCGGGTCTGTACCGGAAACATCCGCTGACGCTGCGCGTGGGTGTGCCTCTTGGGGCAGCGCGGTCGCGGCGTTCTTGGGTCGGCGGGGTGCACGGGGAGCCTTTTTCTTCCGCACCGGGATCGGGGCGGTGAACGGGCCGGTGGTGAGGTCCGGCATGGCCGCGGCTGCTTCCGCGGCCGCGTCGGGCGTTCCCTCGGAGCCGGGGTCGGAGCCGGCGGCGACCGCGCCATCCGTGCCGGCCATGACCACGCTGTTGAGCGGAGTCAGACCGATGCCGAGCCCGTCCAGCGCCTTCTTCAGGTGCAGGCGCAGGTCGCGGGCGAAGTCCCACTTCGCCGCCACCCGGGTCTTGACGACGAGGCGCACGACGAGGGCCTCGGCGGAGATCGACTCGAGTCCCCAGATCTCCGGCTTCTCCAATATCACCGACCGCCACTTGCGGCTGGAGGCGAGCGCCTTCGCGACGCGCAGCAACTCGTTCTGCACCGCCTCGACATCGGACGAGTAGGGGATGGCGAGGTCGATGATCACGCGCGCCCAGCCCTGGGACATGTTGCCGACGCGCAGGATCTCACCGTTGCGCACGAACCACAGGGTGCCGTCGATGTCGCGCACCTGGGTGACACGGATGCCGACGGTCTCCACGACCCCGGAAGCGAAGCCCACGTCGACGATGTCGCCCACGCCGATCTGGTCCTCCACGACCATGAACAGCCCGTTCAGGATATCCTTGACGATGTTCTGCGCGCCGAAACCGAGACCGGCGCCGAGCGCGGCCGTCAGCAGGGCGAAAGAGCCCAGGATTTCATTGTTGATGATGTTGACGATCAGCAGGATCGTCACGATCAACAGGGTTACGTTGATGATATTCGAGAGCACCGAACCGAGGGTGCGGGTGCGCTGCACGACGCGCACGGCGGCTAGCGGCGAAACGCTCAGCGCCTGCGTGTCCTCCACGTTCTGGGTCTTCTTGACCCCCGTGACGATCTGTTGCACGACGCGGTCGATCACGAAGCGCAACACCCACCGGATGACCAGCGCGGCCACAATGATGACGACGATATTGATGACCCTGAGCCACAGGTCGATTTTGAAAAATTGAATCAGTTCAAGCCAGATTGCGTCAAAGTCCATAACGATCCGAGTCTACAGAGCCGCGTCCTGTCCAAGTCCTGAGTCCGCGGCTCCGCACCCAGCCGCACCCTGTTGAGCCCTGCCACCCGCCCGAACAAATTCGACGGAGATTTCCGCCCAGGTGACGAGCTGAACCGGTTTTGTGCGGCTCGGGGAGCAGAATCTCCGTCGAATTTGTTAGGGGCGAGGGTGGGAGCGGGGGTGGGGACGGGGGCGAGGGCGGATGCGGCGTGGGGCACGAACGGCGCGGGCGGGCGGATGCCTCGGCGCGGCTACTCCGCGTCGCGCGCCTGGGCGGCGAGGGCGCGTTCGACCCCGGCCAGGTTCTCGATCACCAGGCGACGCAGCGCGAGCGGCTCCGGGTTGGCGTCGAGCCACGTTCGCGTCGCGGTGACGAGCGCCCGGTCAGCCAGCGGCGCCGGGTACAGTCCGAGCACCAGCTTTTCCGCGATGGAGAAGCTGCGGGCGGCCCAAACCGGCTGCAACATGGCGAAGTACTGCTCGACGAACGGCTCCAGCAACGTGGTGTCGTTGGCCCGCAGGAAACCGGCTGCCGTGACCCGCACGATGGTGTTCGGCGCGGTGTCCACGTCGATCAGAGACGACCAGGCGGCCTGCTTGCCCTCCAGGGTGGGGATGGCGGCGCGGGCCTGCGCGGCCGACTGGGCGCCGGTCGCGGTGTTGTCCGCGGCCAGTGCTGCGTCGATCTCGACCGCGCCGGCCTTGCCTCCGGCCACGAGGGCGATGAGCAGCTCCCAGGAGAGGTCGGTGTCGATCTCGAGGCCGTCGAGCGGCGCCGTGCCACCCCGCAGCGCGGCAACGGATGCCAGCTGGCTGTCCGTGGTTGCGATGGCGGCGAAGAACTTCACGAACTGGAACTGCTCGTCGCTGCCGGCGTCGGCGTGGCGGGCGAGGGACCAGAGCGCGTCCCCGACCTCCTTGACTGTACTCGTGCGGAATTCCTCGGCGACGTAGTACGAGGCGGCGAGCACAACCTGGCCGAGCACGGTGCGCAGCGTGGTGGACTCGGATTCCGTCGCGACGTTGCCGAGCACAAGCGTGATGAAGTCGCGCGCCGAGGTCTCGGCGTCGCGGGTGGCGTCCCAGACCGCGCCCCAGATGATGGCGCGGGCGAGGGGGCTCTCGATCGCGGAGAGGTTCTCGAGGGCCACCTCCTGCGATGCCGGGTCGAGGCGGATCTTGGCGTAGGCCAGGTCATCGTCATTGAGCAGAACGAGGTCGGGTTGTTGGCGGCCGAGCAGTGACGGGACATCCGTCTGCTCGCCGTCGACGTCGATCTCGATCCGGTGAGTGCGCACCAGGGCGCCGTCCACCCGGTCGTAAAAGCCGATGGCGAGGCGGTGCGGGCGGATGGTGGGGTAGTCGGCCGCGGCGGTCTGCAGCACCGTGAAGCCGGTGATGGCGCCGGACTTGTCCACGGCGATCTCGGGACGCAGCGTGTTCACGCCCGCGGTCTCGAGCCACAGCTTCGTCCACTCGGTGAGATCGCGGCCACTGGAGGCTTCGAGCAGGGCCATCAGGTCGGTCAGCTCGGTGTTGCCCCACTGGTGCTTCTGGAAGTACGCGGCGACGCCGGTGAAGAATTCGTCGCGGCCGACCCAGGCCACGAGCTGCTTGAGCACGGAGCCGCCCTTGGCGTAGGTGATGCCATCGAAGTTGACCTGCACGTCTTCGAGGTCGTTGATCGTGGCGGTGATCGGGTGGGTGGAGGGCAGCTGGTCCTGCTTGTAGGCCCAGCTCTTCTCCATCACGGCGAAGGTGGTCCACGCTTCGGTCCACTCGGTGGCCTCGGCGGTTGCCATGGTCGACGCCCACTCGGCGAACGACTCGTTCAGCCACAGGTCGTTCCACCACTTCATGGTGACGAGGTCGCCGAACCACATGTGCGCCAGTTCGTGGAGCACGGTGACGACGCGGCGTTCCTTGATGGCGTCGGTGACCTTGGACCGGAACACGTACGTCTCCGTGAAGGTGACCGCGCCGGCGTTCTCCATGGCGCCCGCGTTGAATTCCGGCACGAACATCTGGTCGTACTTGTCGAACGGGTACGGGTAGTTGAACTTGCCCTCGAAGTATGCGAAGCCCTGGCGGGTCTTCTCGAACAGGTAATCCGCGTCGAGGAACTCGAACAGGCTTTTACGGCAGAAGAGCCCGAGCGGGATGACGCGGGCGTCGCTGGAGGTCAGCTCGCTGCGCACGACTGCGTAAGGACCGGCGACGAGGGCAGTGATGTAGCTGGAGATGGTGTGGGTGGGGGCGAATGCCCAGGTCTTGTGGCCGCTGCCGGCATCCGTCGGCTCGGGCGTGACGGAGTTGGAGATGACTTCCCAGGCGCCGGGGGCGGTGACGGTGAAGGCGAACGTGGCCTTGAGGTCGGGCTGCTCGAACACGGCGAAGACGCGGCGGGAGTCGGGCACCTCGAACTGGCTGTACAGGTAGACCTCGTTGTCGACCGGGTCGACGAAGCGGTGCAGGCCCTCGCCGGTGTTCGTGTACTCGGCGTCGGCGACGACGGTGAGCGTGTTCTCGGCGGCTAGGCCGTCGAGCTGAATCCGGATGCCGTCACTGACGACTGAGGGGTCGAGCGCGGCGCCGTTCAGCGTCACCGAGTGCACGGTGCGGGTGATCGCGTCGATGAAGGTGGACGCGCCGGGCGTCGCGGTGAAGTGCACCGTGGTCTCGCTGCCGAACGTTTCCGGTCCGGTCGTGAGGTCGAGGGTGACCTCGTAGCTCTGAACGGTGATGAGCGCGGCGCGCTCCTGGGCTTCGATCCTGGTGAGGTTCTCTCCGGGCAACGGTTTCTCCATCTCGGTTTCGCGGTCTGCACGCGCGCCGACGTTTGTGGCGCAGCGCACCGACAATCAGCCTAGCCAAGGAATATGGTGTCTGCACGAGGGTAAGCACCGACCCGCGGGCCGCGACGGACGACCGGTACCGTGAGTTTGCTGACGTGGGAGCGCGCGGCATGAGCGCCTGCTACGAGGCGTGGGCACAAAGTGTCGGATGACCCGGCGACCTCCGCTCCGATCGACCGGCTCTCGGCACCGAAACGGTCTGCGGAAAAGGGCCGATTAAGGCCTCCGTGGAGCCGTTTCGGGCAAGATCTCCGTCGAATTCGTGCTGGGCGGCTCTAGGGTTAGCCACGATGACAACCCGTGACGCGCTCCGTGACGCCTACGACGCACAGCTTCGGCTCTGGGTTCCGAACGACCGGCCCACGGGCATCCGTTACGAACTGTCGGGCCCGGTTCTGCGGATCTTGGGACGGCACCAGGGGCTCGTCGAGACCGCTCGCGACGTGGGTGCGACCGGCGCGGCGCTCGACGCCCTGATCGCGGAGCACCGCGACTTCTTCACTGCCCGCGGCGAGGCCTTCGAGTGGAAGACCCGCGGCCACGACCTGCCAGCCGATCTGCCGGACCGCCTGCTCGCGGCCGGCTTCGTGGCCGAGGAGCTGGAGACGGTCGTCGTCGCCGAGACCGAACGCCTGAACGCCGTGCCGGTGCTGCCGGTCGGCGTCACGATCAGGCAGGTCGACACCCGGGCCGACTTCGAGCGCATCGCCGCGCTGCAGTCGCAGGTCTGGGACGAGGACTACGCCTGGCTGGCCGACCAGCTGGAGGCCGGTGTGCGTGATGCCCCGGGCGACGTGCTCGTGTTCGTCGCCGAGGTCGGCGGCGTGCGCGGCGGCGAGCTCGTCTCCTCGTGCCGGCTCGAGTTCACCCGCGGCACTGATTTCGCGGGACTCTGGGGTGGGTCGACCCTGGCCGCCTGGCGGGGCCGCGGCATCTACCGGGCGCTGGTGGCATACTGCGCGCGGCTCGCGCACCAACGCGGTGTGCGCTACCTGCAAGTGGATGCCTCCGACGACAGCAAACCGATCCTGCTGCAGCTGGGCTTTCAGGCCATCACGACGACGACCCCCTGGGTCTGGACCCCGCCGGCTCCTGACTGAGGTGCGGTTCGGCGGGGCGCGATCCCGGTGCCGGCGCCCAGCAGCATCCGCTCGCCGCACCAAAATGGCCCGCACCATGTCGCCCGCCCGAACCAATTCGACGGAGATTCTGCCGAAACCAGGCCGCAACCGGCCGCCTGGGTGCGCAAACCTCAAAATCTCCGTCGAATTGGTGAGGGGCCTGCTGGCTGTCCTGCTGGCTGTCCAGCGCGCCGACTTGACTCGCCGACTCGACTCGCCGACTCGCAGGCCGACCCCGCCGACTCGACCCGCCGACTCGCAAGCCGACCCCGCCGACGACCGCCCCGGCTACCAGGCGCCGGGCTTGTAGTCCTTGAGGAAGACGCCGCAGAGGTCCTCGCCGCCCTCGCCGCGCACAATCGGGTCGTAGACCCTCGCCGCGCCGTCGACCAGGTCGAGTGGGGCGTGGAAGCCCTCCTCGGCGAGGCGGATCTTGGTGGGGTGCGGCCGCTCGTCGGTGATCCAGCCGGTGTCGACGCTGGTCATCAGGATGCCGTGGGACAGCATTTCCTTCGCGCTCGTGCGGGTGAGCATGTTCAGCGCGGCTTTGGCCATGTTCGTGTGCGGGTGACCGGGCCCCTTGTAGCCGCGGCCGAACACGCCCTCCATTGCCGACACGTTCACGATGTAGGTGCGGCGGGCGTCGGATGCCGCGAGCGAGCCACGCAGACGGCTCACCAGCAGGAACGGGGCCGTGGTGTTGCACAGCTGCACCTCCAGCATCTCCAGCGGGTCGACGTCTTCCACGTTCGCGGTCCAGCTGTTTCGGGAGTCCAGGTCGGGCACGAGCCCGCCGGCGTCGATCGCGGTGCCGGCGGCGAGACGCGCGAGAGACGAGGAGCCCGGCGCGAGCGCCAGGGCGGTCAGGTCGTCGGCCGTGAGTGCGCCACTCGCTCCGGCTGCTGCGGCCAGGATCGGGTGGCTGGTGACGGATGCCGCGAGCGCGGTCGGGTGCGCGTCACTGGTGTGCCCGAACGTGACGATCTCCGGGATGACGCCCTCCGGCAGCGGCGACTGCTCGGCCTCGACCAGCATCGAGTAGGAGCCGGGGGAGCGGCGCACGGTCTGGGCGGCGTTGTTGATCAGGATGTCCAGCGACCCGGCCGCGGCGACGGAGTCGGCCAGGCCGATCACCTGGGCCGGGTCGCGCAGGTCGATCCCGACGATGCGGAGACGGTGCAGCCAGTCGGCCGAGTCCGGCATGGCGCTGAAGCGGCGCACCGCGTCGCGCGGGAACCGGGTGGTGATGGTGGTGTGGGCGCCGTCGCGCAGCAGGCGCAGGGCGATGTACATGCCGATCTTGGCGCGGCCGCCCGTGAGCAGGGCGCGCTTGCCGGTCAGGTCGGTGCGGGCATCCCGCTTCTCATGGCTCATCGCCGCGCAGGCAGGGCAGAGCTGGTGGTAGAAGGCGTCGACGAGGGTGTACTTCTGCTTGCAGATGTAGCAGGCCCGCGGCACGAGCAACTCGCCGGCCGACGCCCGGTCGGTGCCCAGGCGCAGCTGGGCGCCGATGGTCTCGTCGTCGATGCGGGTGGCGGCGCCGGTCGCGGTCGCGGCGATGACCTCCCGGTCGGCATCCGCGATCGCCTGCCGCTTCTCGCCGCGTCGCACCATCTTGACGGACTTGAACATCTTGGCGGTGGCCTGCCGCACGGTGACGAAATCGGGGTCTTCGGGGTCGATCTCGCTGAGCGAGGCGAGCACGCGCAGGGCGATCGCCATCTCGGCAGGGTCGATGCTCAGGGTGGACACGGCCCCGGGAGCGGGCTCGGTCGGAGGCGTCGTGGTCATCGGACAATTCTACGATGGCCCCCGCGATGGCCCGGCCCGGTGCACACAGCACACAGACCGGTGGCCCGGCGCGCCGAGACCAGGGTCTCCGCACGCCGGGCCACCAGTCGATGCAGCAGGGTGTCGCTAGACCTTCAGCGGCTCCGGCTCGGTTTCCGGCTCCGTCGCGAGCGATGAGAGATCCATCGACGAGGTCGGCGGCTCATAGGTCTCGTCGAACGGCATCTCGTCGGTGTCCAGGGCAGGGTTGTCATCCTGCGTGGCTACCAGTTCGCGGGCCTCGAAGACCGAGTCCACGCTGGGCATCGAGCCGATCAGCGGACGCCCGGCAGACTCGCGCAGGAAGAAGATCGCGATTCCACCGATGACGGATGTCCCCATCAGGTAGTACGCCGGCATCATGTCATTCTCGGTCGTGGCGATCAGCGCCGCGATGATGAAAGGCGTCGTGCCACCGAAGATGGCCACCGAGAAGTTGTACGCGATGCCCATGGCACCGTAACGGCTTTCGGTCGGGAACAGCGCCGGCAGGGCCGAGGCGAGGTTGGAGACGTAGAACGTGACGGGCAGGGCGATCAGAGCCAGGCCGAGCAGCGTCGTCCAGATCTCGCCGACGCCGATCAGCATGAAGGCGGGGATGGAGAGCACTACGGCGCTGAGCGAACCCATCCAGAGCACGGGACGACGACCGATCTTGTCGGACAGGCGGCCGGCCAGGGGGATGCAGAGCGCCATGATAACGAGGATCGGGATGGTGAGCAGTGTCCCGTGCAGCTCGTCGTAGCCCTTGGTGGCGGTGAGGTAGGTCGGCATGTATGAGGTGAGCGCGTAGCCGAGCGTGTTGGCCGCGGCGACAAGGATCATCGCGACGATGATGCCGCGCCAGTGGTTCTTGAAAATACTGACCGGGCTGTTGGACGGGGCGGACTCGTCGGAGAACGACGGGTCGGTCGCGGCCAGTTCCTTCGCGTCCAGGGTGGCCTGGAAGGTGGGGGATTCCTCGATCTTCAGACGGAACCAGATGGCGATCAGGCCGAGCGGTCCGGCGATCAGGAATGGGATGCGCCAGCCCCAGTCTTCCATGACGGGCTGCCCGAGGGTGACCTGCAGGATGGACACGAGCGCGGCGCCGATGGCGAAGCCGAGGTAGCTGCCCATATCGAGCAGACTGGCGAAGAAGCCGCGGTGCTTGTCGGGCGAGTGCTCGCTCACGAAGGTGGTCGCACCGGCGTACTCACCGCCGGTGGAGAAGCCCTGCACGAGTTTGGTGAAGACCAGCAGCGCGGCGGCGAGCATGCCCACCTGGGCGTAGCCGGGCAGCAGGCCCACGCTGAAAGTGGATGCCGCCATCAGGATCAGGGTCATCGACAGCACCTTCTGGCGGCCGATCTTGTCCCCGAGCCAGCCGAAGAACACACCACCCAGCGGGCGGGCGATAAACGTCGCGGCGAAGGTGCCGAGCAGGAACAGGGTCTGCACGGTCGGGTCGGACTCGGGCAGGAACACCGGACCCATGGTCGTGATGAGGTAGCCGAACACGCCGACGTCGTACCATTCCATCGTGTTTCCCACGATGGTTCCGCCGAGGGCTTTCTTTAGCCTTGACTGATCGACCACGTTCACGTGTGACACCTTTAAGCGGCGCTGCAGGAGCGGATTCTTGGTCTTCACCGCCGTGCCGTCGGCACCGGAAAGTGAGCTGGTTCTGGGCATTGGAACTTCTCTCGTAGAGATCATGTTGCTGCGAAAAAAAGGGGCCCGCTTTCGGGCATAACGAATAATTTTAGTCGGAAATGGGCAACAACCAGACATTTTGCCGAGGATACCCTCTCTGGACAGGGGTTTACGTTCGGTCTCCGTCGGCGCTTTCCCAGCCGGGAGACACTTAGGCTGGGCCCTATGGCTGACTCTGTGAAGTTCTGGTTCGACCCCTCCTGCCCCTGGGCCTGGATGACCTCCCGCTGGGTGGAGGAGGTCTCCGCCCTGCGCGGTTTCGACGTCGAGTGGAAGGTGATGAGCCTCGCCGTCCTGAACGAGGACCAGGACGTGTCCGCGGAGTACCGCGCGTTCTTCCCCCGGGCTCTCAAGTACACACGCCTGGTTGCTGCCGCACAGGAACTGCACGGCCAGAAAACGGTCAAGGCGCTCTACGATGCCCTGGGCGCCCGCATCCACCTCGGTGGCAGCACAAACCCCGACGAGGTCATTCCCGCCGCGCTCGCCGAGGTGGGCCTGCCGGCATCGTTCGCGGAGTGGGCCGACAGCGACCACCACGACGTGCAGATGCGCGCCAGCCACTTCGACGGCATGGAGCGGGTGGGCCAGGATGTCGGCACCCCCGTCATCGCCGTGAACGACGTGGCCTTCTTCGGCCCGGTCATCTCGCCCGCGCCGAGCGGAGATGCGGCGCTCAAGCTTTGGGACGGTGTGGTGGCCGTTGCCGGGTACGACGGTTTCTTCGAGCTGAAGCGCTCCCGCACCCGTGAGCCGACCTTCGCCGCGGCTGCGACGGTACCGGCCGAGTAAGCCGAGTAAATATAATCGGTTGCATGCGCATCCACATCGCCACTGACCACGCCGGCCTCGACTTCAGCCACCAGCTGGTCACGCACCTCACCCTGGCCGGTCACGAAGTCGTGGACCACGGACCGGAGGTCTACGACGCCCTCGACGACTACCCCGGTTTCTGCATCCGGGCGGCCGAGGCCGTCGTCGCCGACCTGTCCGTCGGCGTCGACGCGCTCGGCGTCGTCTTCGGCGGCTCGGGCAACGGCGAGCAGATGGCCGCAAACAAAGTGAAGGGCGTGCGCGCCGCGCTGGTCTGGAGCCTCAGTACCGCCAGGCTCGCCCGCGAGCACAACGACGCGAACGTCATCTCCATCGGTGCCAGGCAGCACAGCATCGAGGACGCCATCGACTTCATCGACGCCTTTATCTCGGAGCCGTTCCCCGGCGACGAACGCCACTGCCGCCGCATCCTGCAGCTGGCGGAGTACGAGGCGCACTGCACCATCAACGGCACGCGTCTCGCCGACTAGCCGTGCCTGAGGGTCATTCCGTCCACCGCATTGCGCGCCAGTTCGCCCGCAACTTCGTGGGTAAAAGCATCCGACTGTCGTCGCCGCAGGGCCGTTTCGTGGACGGCGCGGCGATGCTCGACGGCCACATCATGACGGATGCCCGTGCCGTCGGCAAGCAGATGTTCCTCGAGTTCGACAACGGGCTCTGGCTGCGCGTGCACCTGGGGCTCTACGGCGCCTGGGACTTTGCCGGGGACATCCAAGCGCACGGTACGGACGCCGCCATCAAGGGTCGCAGGCGCCGGACCGTCAGGCGCGGCGCGGGTGACGTCATGCAGGGCCTGGCGGGGGAGGACTCGCTGCAGAGTATCGGCGCGCCCCGGCTGACCCGGCTGCGGATGGCGGAAGACGAGAAGGTCAGCGTCGAACCCGACGGCTTCCCGCCCGCACCCATCGGTCAGGTGCGGGTGCGTCTGCTGGCCGACGACGTCGTGGCGGACCTGCGCGGGCCCACGGCTTGCGTGGTGCTCGACTCTCAGGAGGTGCACGTGGCGATGGACCGTCTCGGGCCGGACCCGATGCTCGACGACAGCCGCGCCGCCGAGGACCGCTTCGTCACGGTGGTGCGGAAGAAGCCCACCCCGATCGGGCGCCTTTTGATGGACCAGTTGGTGGTCAGCGGCATCGGCAACGTCTACCGGGCCGAGTTGCTCTTCCGTGCGCGCCTGAACCCGTATGCGCCGGGCAAGTCGCTCAGTGACGAGCAGTCCCGTGCGCTCTGGCGAGACTGGGCGCACCTGCTGAAGATCGGCGTGTCGACCGGGCAGATGATGACCATGGACGGCCTCGGCGACGCGGCTTACGGGCGCGCCCTGAGGCGACGGGCCGACCGGCACTGGGTGTACAAGCGCGAGGGGCTGCCCTGCCGGGTCTGCGGCACCCACATCACCCTCGAGGAGATGGCCGCACGCAAGCTCTACTGGTGCCCGAAATGCCAGGCCTGACCTGCTCGCCCTGATCTGCTTCACCTGATCTGAATCCACGACCAGAACGGGACACCGATGAGACACAACCCCATTTTTGCGCAGGGCGACCCGGCCGAGATCCGCCGTCTCATCCGGGAGAACCCATGGGCCACGCTGATCAGCCACACCGAGTCCGGTCTGGTGGCCTCGCACTACCCGGTACTGCTCGACGAGGAGGCCGACGAGACCGACGGAATCGTGCTGGTCAGCCACGTCGGACGCCCCGACGAGGCCCTGCACGAACTCGGCCGGCACGAGCTGCTGGTGATCATCCAGGGGCCCCACGGCTACATCTCGCCCGGCTGGTACGACGCGGCGCCCGCCGTTCCCACCTGGAACTTCGTCGCCGCGCACCTGAACGGCACACCCGAACTACTCAGCGACGAGGAGAACCTGCGGGTGCTGGACCGCCTGGTCGACCGCTTCGAGGAGCGGATGCCTGAACCGCGTCGCCTGTCCGGCACCGAGGCCAACGCCGCCTACGCCGCCCGCATTGTGGCCGGTACGGTCGGCTTCCGGCTTCGGGTGAACCGCCTCACCGCCAAGAGCAAGCTCAGCCAGAACAAGCCGGCCGAGACCGTGGCGCGCATTCTGGGTGAACTCGAGGGAGACGGTCCCTATGCGAGCCCGGGCCTGGCAGCCGAAATGCGCCGGGTGCACGGGGTCGACCGGTGAGCGTGTCCACGCCCGCTCCGGCAACAGCGGCGGCCCCTCCGCTCGTCTTGCGGAACGGCCGGCTGCCGGGAAGCGACGAGATCGTCGACACGCTGATCGTCGACGGCCGGGTGCGCCGGCTCGGGTATCTGAGTCAGGCGGCTGCGGGCATCCGTTCGGTCGATCTGGAAGAACGCTGGTTGATTCCGGGCCTCTGGGACAACCACGTGCACTTCAGCCAGTGGGCGCAGACGAATCAGCGGCTGGATCTGTCCGGCACCGGCAGTGCCGCCGCCGCGGCCGACCTGGTGGCCGGCCGGGTGCCTGGCGTTTCGAGGGGGGAGACCCTGGTCGGGTTCGGGTTTCGCGACGGTCTGTGGCCGGATGCCCCGAGCCGGCCCCTGTTGGACGCCGCCGCCGGCACCGTTCCGACCGTGTTGATCAGCGGTGACCTACACTCATGCTGGCTGAACTCGGCCGCGCTCGCCCGCCACGGTCACACGGAGCACCCGACCGGGCTGCTCCGTGAGGAGGACTGCTTCGCCGTGGTGCGCACGCTCGCCGAGGTGCCCGATGTCGTGATGGACGGCTGGGCCGACAGCGCGGCCCGGGCCGCGGCGACTCGCGGGGTCGTGGGCATCGTCGACATGGAGATGGACTGGAACCTCGCCACCTGGCTGCGGCGCATCCAGGGCGGCACCGACTCGCTGCGGGTGGAGTTCGGTATCTACACCCAGCACCTGGAGCGCGCCATCGCACTCGGTCTGCGGAGCGGGGCCGGCATCGACGGCACCGGCGGGCTGCTCACGGTGGGATCCTGCAAGGTGATCACCGACGGCTCGCTGAACACCCGCACCGCGTACTGCGTCGACGAGTACCCCGGCCTGGAGGGCCAGCCCGGGTCACGCGGGATGCTCACCGTGCCGCCGGAGGAGCTGCTCGCGCACCTGGGCCGGGCCGTGGCCGCGGGCATCCGCCCCGCCGTGCACGCCATCGGCGACCGGGCCAACGCGCTGGCCCTCGACGCCTTCGAGCAGCTCGGCTGCGCCGGCAGCATCGAGCACGCGCAGCTGCTCACGAGGGAGGACGTCGCCCGTTTCGCCCGGCTCGGCGTGGTAGCGAGCGTGCAGCCCGAGCACGCCCTCGACGACCGGGACGTCGCCGACCGCTACTGGGTGGGACGCACCGACCGGGCCTTCGTGCTGAAGAGCCTGCTGAACGCCGGGGTCACGCTCGCGCTCGGGTCCGACGCCCCGGTCGCTCCACTGGACCCGTGGGTGAGCATCGCCGCCGCCGTCGGGCGCACCCGCGGCAGCCGCGAACCCTGGCACGCCGAGCAAGCCATCTCCCGGCAGGCCGCACTCGCCGCGTCCGCGCGCGGCCGGCACCGCGTTCTGGCGGGGGACGTCGCCGACCTCGCGGTGTGCGAGATCGACCCGTTCGTCGCCTCAGTGCCCGACCTGCGACGGATGCCCGTGGCCGCCACCCTGCTCGCCGGCCGCTTCACCCACACCACCCTCTGACCTGGGGGTTTACCCCCGGCGAGATCCGGTTGGCAGCGGGATGTCGTCTACCCGGCCCGGCGATCAGGCTGAGTACCGACAGACTTAATGGAGGACACTATGACCGCACCGACCGAAACCCTCGCAGGCGCCGGATATAGCGCGCTCTGGCGGCGCGTGCCGCAGGAGCTGCTCTTTCTACTGCTGACCCTGCCGGTGGTCGTGATCGCCCTCACCGTTCTGAGCACCGTATTCTTCACCGGCATCGGCCTGCTCGCCGCCGTCGTCGGGATCGTCGTTGTCGTGGCGTCCCTCTACCTCGCCCGCGGCATCGGTCTGGTCGAACTCGCCCGCCTGCGCTGGGCCGGCCAGCCTGCCATCACCCCGCCGCGGTGGGCGACGCCGGGGGAGCCGGCCACCACCCTCCGCGCCCTGCTCGGCCCGCTCGTCAACGGGCACTACTGGCTCTACCTGCTGCACGGCATGGTCGTGAACTTCGTGGTCGGGCTTGTCAGCTGGATCGTCACCGTAGTCTGGCTGTCGGTGGGCCTCGGCGGCGTCAGCTACTGGATCTGGGGCCGCTTCCTCCCCGAGGACTGGAACGACGACCTGCACGCGATCATCCTGAACTGGATTCTGCCGGGCACCACGCTCCCGATCGACCCGCTCCTGGCCGAAAGCCTCCTCCAGCTCGTCCTGGGCATCCTCTTTCTGCTGACTCTGCCGTACATCACGCACGCGTTCACCCGGCTGCACCAGTTCGCGGCCCGCGGCATGCTGGGCGCCTGGCGGTCCGAGGCCCTGCAGCGTGAGGTCGCCGACCTCAGCGCGTCGCGCGGGGCGGCCGTCGCCGCGGAAGACCAGTCCCTGCGGCGCCTGGAACGGGACATCCACGACGGTCCGCAGCAGCGCCTGGTGCGCCTGCAGATGGACCTCGCCAGCGCCGAGCGCAAGCTCGATACCGACCCGGATGCCGCGCGCACCCTGATCGTGGAGGCCCGGGAGCAGGCTCACGACACCCTCGAGGAGCTGCGGGCGCTGTCCCGCGGTCTGGTGCCGCCCCTCCTGCAGGACCGCGGCCTCCTCGCCGGCCTCGAGTCCCTGGCCGCCCGTAGCACCATCCCGGTGCGGCTCGAGCTGCAGGTCGACCCGGCGCTGCGGCTGCCCAGCGAAATCGAGCGGAGCGCATATTTCGTCGGCGCGGAGTTGCTCACCAACGCCGCCAAGCACTCGCGGGCCACGGACATCCGTCTGCACCTGGCCCTGCGCGCCGTCCCCGACGACGGGAGCACCGGCAGCCCTGCCAGCATGGGGGCCGCCGGCGCCATCTGGCTCGACCTATGGGTGATCGACGACGGCATCGGCGGGGCCCGGCTGACCGATGCCCACGGCCTGCAGGGACTCGACGAACGCCTGCACGGCCTTCGCGGGGTGTTGTCGGTGCGGAGCCCCGAGGGTGGCCCGACCGCGATCGGGGCACACATCCCACTGCCCGCGGCCCGGCCGGCGCGAGCCGTCGCCGTATCCTGAACGGATGACCGACCTCGCCTCAGCCATTCCCGCCGCTGCCTCCGCCCCACCCCTGCGGCTCGTGCTGGCCGAGGACTCGGTGTTGCTCAGAGAGGGTCTGATCCGCCTGTTCGACGAGGCCGGGTTTGTGACCGTCGCGTCCTACGGCGACGCGGATTCCCTTCTGGCCGAGGTAGACGCGCTGCGGCCCGACATCGCCGTGCTGGATGTGCGGATGCCGCCCACCTTCCGGGACGAGGGCGTGCGCGCCGCGCTGGAACTGCGCCGCAGGCTGCCGTCGGTGGGCATCCTGCTGCTCAGTCAGTATGTGGAGGGCACCTACGCGCATGAACTTCTCGCCGCCGGCAACGGGGGACTGGGCTACCTGCTCAAGGACCGGGTGGCGTCGCTCGACGAGCTGCGGGACGCCGTGACCCGGATCAGCGCGGGCGGCACCGTGCTCGACCCGCAGGTCGTGCGCGAGTTGCTGGCCCGCCGCACCGACCCGGTCGCGGCCCTCACCCCGCGTGAGCGTGACGTGCTCGGGCTGATGGCGGAGGGGCGCACCAACGCCGGCATCGCCGCGAAGCTCGTGATCGGCGTCGGCGCGGTCGAGAAGAACGTCACCTCGATCTTCCAGAAGCTCGGCCTCGACGACTCGGGCTCCGACCACCGCCGGGTGCTGGCCGTGCTCACCTACCTGCGGCACTGACCCGGCGGCACTGACTCAGCCACGGATATCCGGATGCTCGGATCCGGCCCGGTCAGGGGTGCAGAATTAGCTCATGAGCGAGATCGCGAATTCCAAGCTGGCCATCATCGGAGCCGGGGCCGTCGGGTCGTCCCTGGCCTACGCCGCACTGATCCGGCAGTCCGCGCGGGAAGTCGTGCTCTACGACATCAACGGGCCCAAGGTGGAGGCCGAGGTTCTCGACCTGGCCCACGGCACCCAGTTCACGGGTGCTTCCTGCGTGGCCGGCGGCAGCGACCTCGACGCCATCGCGGGGGCGAACATGGTCGTGATCACGGCCGGGGCCAGACAGCACCCCGGTCAGTCCCGGCTCGAGATGGCCGGCGTCAATGTCGGGATCCTGCGGGAGCTGATGCCCCAGCTGGTCGAGCGAGCCCCGGACGCCGTCTACATGCTCGTCACCAACCCCTGCGACGTGCTTGCCTATGCTGCCCGCCAGTTCAGCGGGCTGCCGGCCACGCGCGTCTTCGGGTCGGGCACGGTGCTCGACTCCTCCCGGCTGCGCTGGATGCTCGCGCACCGGGTCGGCGTCGCGATCGCCAATGTGCACGCCGTGATCGTCGGAGAGCACGGCGACTCGGAGTTCCCGCTCTGGTCCCAGGCCCGGATCGGCCCGATCTCCCTGGCCGAGTGGGTGCAGGACGACATCTCGCCCAAGGGTCTGGTGCCGTTCTCGGAGGCGGAATTCGACGCGATAACCGAGAGCGTGAAGACCGCGGCGTACACAGTCATCGCCGGCAAGGGCGCCACGAACTACGCGATCGGGCTTTCGGGGGCCCGGATCGCCGAGGCCGTGCTGCGCGACGAGGGCGCCGTGCTTCCGGTCAGCTCGGTGCTCACCGACTACCGGGGCGTCAGCGACGTTGCGCTGTCGGTGCCGAGCGTGATCAACGCCGAGGGCGTCTCGCGTGTGATCGAGGTTCCCTTCAGCGAGAAGGAGCAGGAGCTGTTCGAGCACTCGGCGGCGACGTTGCGCACGACGCTGAACGGGCTCGGACTCGACTGAGCCGTGTGAGACGGTCCGTCCAGGGCATGGTGTGGAGGGGATGACGGGAATCGAACCCGCGCCATCAGTTTGGAAAACTGAGGCTCTACCATTGAGCTACATCCCCCGGGCGCAGTTCCCTGCGCACTCACTCAGCGTAGTACACGTCGACGGTCGCCAGCTGCACGTCTCGACCCGCGGCATCCGGACCGTGCAGTAGACTCATTGAGGTCATTCCGCGAATTGCGCGAACTCTGCGCGCCAAGCGGATGCCATCACCGGGTTGAGAAATTGTCCGGGGCGTAGCTCAGCTTGGTAGAGCGCTCGGTTTGGGGCCGAGAGGTCGCAGGTTCGAATCCTGTCGCCCCGACCAACACCCCCTAAATACATCGGTCGAACACAGGAGATTGCCACGTGAAGTCCACGGTAGAACAACTGAGCCCCACTCGCGCGAAGGTCACCATCTCGGTGGCTCCCGAGGAGCTGAAGCCCAGCATCACCCACGCCTACGGCCACATCGCCGAGGACATCAACATTCCCGGCTTCCGCAAGGGCAAGGTCCCGCCGGCCATCATCGACCAGCGTGTCGGCAAGTCCGCCGTGCTCGAGCATGCGGTCAACGAGAGCCTCGACGGTTTCTACCGCTCGGCCGTGACCGAGCACAAGCTGCGCCCACTGGGCCGCCCCGAGGCAGACATCGTCGCCTGGCCCAGCGACAAGGACTTCTCCGGAGACCTGGAACTGGCCATCGAGGTCGACGTGCGCCCCGAGATCGACCTGCCGAACTACTCCGGGCTGAAGCTCACCGTCGACGCCGTCGAGGTGTCCGATGAAGAGGTCACCGAGGAACTCGACAACCTGCGCAGCCGCTTCGGCACGCTCGTCACCGTCGATCGCCCCGCCACCACGGGCGACTTCGTGCAGATCGACCTGATCGCCGCCATCAACAGCGTCGAGGTCGACAACGCCACCGGCATCTCCTACGAGGTCGGCTCCGGCGACCTCATCGACGGCATCGACGAGGCGCTCGACTCCCTCAGCGCCGGCGAGACCACCACCTTCAACTCCAACCTCATGGGTGGGGACCACGAGGGCGAGACCGCCGAGATCACCGTCACCGTCGGCGCCGTCAAGGAGCGCGAGCTTCCCACCGCCGACGACGACTTCGCGCAGATCGCCAGCGAGTTCGACACCATCGCCGAACTGACCGAGAGCCTCAAGGGCCAGGTCGAGCGCTCCAAGGTCTTCGGCCAGGGCACCCAGGCCCGCGAGAAGCTCGTCGAGCAGCTGCTCGAGTCGGTCGAGGTGCCGATTCCGACCGCGATCATCGAGGACGAGGTTCGTCGCCACCTCGAGGGCGAGAACCGCCTCGAAGACGCCGAGCACCGCGCCGAGGTCACCGAGGCCAGCGAGAAGACCTTCCGTCAGCAGATCCTGCTCGACACCATCGCCGAGGCCGAGAAGGTCCAGGTCAGCCAGGACGAGCTCACCCAGTACCTGATCCAGGGCGCAGCCCAGTACGGCATGGACCCGAGCGAATTCGTCCAGGCGCTGAGCGGCAACGGTCAGATCCCGTCGATGGTGGCCGAGGTTGCGCGCAACAAGGCCCTCGCCATCGCACTGGGCAAGGCCGAGGTCGTTGACTCCAACGGCAACGCCGTCGACCTGTCCGAGTTCGTCGCGGTCGCCGACGAGGCGTCCGGCGAGGACGAGGAGATCGAAGAGGACGACTCCGACGCCGCCGAGGTCGACGCCGAGGTCGAGGCCATCAAGGCCTCCGCGGCGAAGAAGAAGGCCGCCGCCAAGAAGTAGCACGACGACCGCTCACGCGAGCGTACGGGTTGGATGTCACAGACATCCGGCCCGTTCCTCGTTTCTGCCCTGCCGCCCCCACCACGCCCATGTCCCTGATCCCGTCCCTGTCCCTCAGGCATCCCGCCCTGGACCAATTCGACGGAGATTTTCGGGTTTAGGGCCGTTATTCACGGTTTTCGGGGCCAGGAGAGCAAAATCTCCGTCGAATTGGTTCGGAGCGACGGATGCGTGGGCGGCGCGTTATCTGCCGAGGGCGAACACAGCCGTTCCGGAGCGTCGGCTCCTATAGATTCAATCTGAAGCGACAAGTGAAACGGAGCGCGACATGGCCGATATGACACCTACACCGGGCATTTTTGACCGACTGCTGAAAGACCGCATCATCTGGCTGGGTTCAGAGGTCCGGGATGAGAACGCCAACGAGATTTGTGCCAAAATCCTGCTGCTGGCCGCAGAGGACTCGGAGCGGGATATCTTCCTGTACATCAACTCGCCCGGCGGCTCAATCACGGCGGGCATGGCCATTTACGACACGATGAGGTTCGTTCCGAACGACATCGTCACCGTCGGCATCGGACTCGCTGCCTCGATGGGGCAGTTCCTGTTGTCCTCTGGAACCAAGGGCAAGCGGTACATCACACCCAACGCCCGGGTCCTGTTGCACCAGCCGTCCGGCGGATTCGGTGGCACGGCCGCCGACATCCAGACGCAGGCGAAGGTCATCCTGGATATGAAGAAGCGGATGGCCGAACTCACGGCAGAGCAGACCGGCAAGTCGGTCGAGCAGATCCTCATCGACAACGACCGCGACAACTGGTTTACCGCTCACGAGGCCGTGGCCTATGGTTTTGTCGACCACCTGCGCGGCTCCGCGTCGGAAGTGGTCGGCGGCGGCGGCACCAACGACTCAGTGAACAAGAAGTAGGACGGGCGAGACGACATGGAATTCACGAATTTTGGTCACCAGGCCGGGGGCCGCGTTTCGCAGGCTCCCGAGGCCCGATACATCCTTCCCACGTTTGAAGAGCGCACGGCCTACGGCTACAAGCGCCAGGACCCCTACGCGAAGCTCTTCGAGGACCGCATCATCTTTCTCGGCGTGCAGGTGGACGACGCGTCCGCCGATGACGTCATGGCCCAGCTCCTGGTGCTCGAGAGCCAGGACCCGGACCGGGACATCGTGATGTACATCAACTCGCCGGGTGGCTCCTTCACCGCGATGACGGCGATCTACGACACGATGCAGTACATTCGTCCGCACATCCAGACGGTCTGCCTCGGCCAGGCGGCATCCGCTGCGGCCGTGCTGCTTGCCGGCGGCACACCCGGGAAGCGCCTCGCCCTTCCCAACGCCCGCATCCTCATCCACCAGCCCTCGGCCGGCGGACAGGGCGGAGGTCAGGCCTCCGACATCGAGATCCAGGCAGCTGAGATTCAGCGGATGCGGGAGTGGCTCGAATTCACCATTGCTCACCACTCCAACCGCAGCGCGGAGCAGGTTCACAAGGATATCGACCGCGACAAGATCCTCGGCTCGGCCGAGGCCCTCGAGTACGGCCTGATCGACCAGATCCTGACCAGCCGCAAAAACGTGCCCACGCTCGTCAAGTAGTAGAGAGAAACCGTGAACGCGACGGATGTCCGGGCTCAACGGAGCCGGGCATCCGTCGCGTTTCGCATATCGGAGAGTTCGGGCACAACGGTGCCTGAACGTTATTCGCCAGATGCGGTCAGCCTGCACCCGTGCCGCACAGGCACAGGCTAGGCTCGATGCAGTTATCAATGGAGGAGGCTGACGGATGGCCCGAATAGGCGAAAGCGCTGACCTGTTGAAGTGCTCTTTCTGCGGAAAGAGCCAGAAGCAGGTGCAGCAGCTCATTGCGGGCCCCGGTGTCTACATCTGTGACGAGTGCGTCGAGTTGTGCAACGAGATCATCGAGGAGCGTTTGGCCGAAGCCACCGCTGAAGACGGTGCCGGCGAATTCGAATTGCCCAAGCCGAAGGAGATCTTCGGCTTCCTCGAGGAATACGTCATCGGGCAGGAAGCCGCCAAGCGCGCCCTCGCCGTTGCCGTCTACAACCATTACAAGCGCGTACGCTCCCGCGCCACCCTCACCGCCGCCGACGCCATCCACGACGACGTGGAGATCGCCAAGTCCAACATTCTGTTGATCGGCCCTACCGGCTGCGGCAAGACCTACCTCGCCCAGACGCTGGCAAAACGCCTCAACGTTCCCTTCGCCGTGGCGGATGCGACGGCCCTCACCGAGGCCGGCTATGTCGGTGAAGACGTGGAGAACATCCTCCTCAAGCTGATCCAGGCCGCCGACTACGACGTCAAGCGCGCCGAGACCGGCATCATCTACATCGACGAGATCGACAAGATCGCGCGCAAGGCCGAGAATCCCTCGATCACCCGCGACGTGTCCGGCGAGGGCGTGCAGCAGGCCCTGTTGAAGATTCTCGAGGGCACTGTGGCCTCGGTTCCGCCGCAGGGTGGGCGCAAGCATCCGCACCAGGAATTCATTCAGATCGACACCACGAATGTGCTGTTCATCGTGGCCGGCGCGTTCGCGGGCCTGGATGACATCATTTCGACGCGGGCCGGCAAGAAGGGCATCGGGTTCGGCGCTCCGCTTCACAGTAAGGGCGACGACGTCAACCTGTTCAGTGAGGTGCTCCCCGAAGACCTGCACAAATTCGGCCTGATCCCCGAGTTCATCGGCCGTCTGCCCGTGGTCACCACCGTCACCCAGCTCGACCAGGTGGCCCTGATGCAGATTTTAACTGTCCCGAAGAACGCCCTCGTGCGGCAGTACCAGCGCATGTTCCAGCTCGACGGCGTCGAGCTCGAATTCGAACAGCCGGCGCTGGAGGCCATCGCCGACCTCGCGGTCCTGCGCAAGACCGGTGCGCGCGGCCTGCGAGCGATCATGGAAGAGGTGCTCGGACCGATCATGTTCGAGGTGCCGTCGAGCTCCGAGGTGGCGCGCGTCGTGGTCACCCGGGCCGCTGTGCTCGATAACGCCGAGCCCACGATCGTGCTGCACAAGGCCCGTCGCGTCGACAAGTCCGCCTAGGTTCAGCGTCCGGCCTCACCCCGCTTCGGCACCCGAACGAACTGAGCCCGGGGGCCGCCGTGTACCAGCCCGCCTTCGTCGGCGTTGTTGCGGCGGTCACCGGATTCGCCGGTTTATTCGTGCTCGTCATCGCCGGGCTGCAGGCCGTGGGCGCCACCGATTCGCAGGCGGCATCCGGCCTGTTGGCCCTCTGCCTGCTGGTCGGCATCGACGGCGTGCTGTATCCCGAAGCCGATCGCCAGTGCGATGCTTGCCGGCATCCTGTTCCCGATCTGCCCGGCCCTGGTGACGGCAGCCGTGCAGCAGCCGCTGCTCGCGGTGCTGGTTGTTCTGGTCTGGCTCGCCGTGTTCAAGCTGGCGCGCGCGTGGATGGTGCCGGCGACCATGGTCGTGGCCGCGATCATCGACGTTCGGCTACCAGCCTCTGCCCTGCGCGATCCTGGTCGGCTCCGGTCTGGCGACCGCGGTCGGATCGGTCGTCGGCGCGCACGGCATCAACCTGACGGCAACTCGAAGTAGGGGCGCATGGCCGCGGTGTCCACGTCGTAGCGGACTCGCCGCACCCTCTCCGTGTAGAAGGCCCAGTCCCAGGCGGCGAGCTCGAAGTCCCCGCCGTCTGCATCGATCTGCACCTGCAGGTCGGCCTGCTCGACGCGCGCATTCCGGGCTGCCGCCGGCGCGAGGCGCCCGAGCATGTCGGCGACCGCCTCCGGGGACTTCGCCGTCTGGTCCGCGGTCACCCCGGCCGCGTGGCTGTCGAATCCGAGCAGCCGGGCCCGCTCGGCGCGCAGCCGCGAGATCTCCAGCACGAGGGCGCGGTTGTCGAAAAGCCCGCCACGGATGCCCCGGGACCGTGAGGCGGCCAGCAGCCGCTCCCGCACACCCCGGTTCGTCAGCTGTGCCAAGTAGGGGTGCGAGGTAGGCAGCACCAGAGTGATCACGTAACGGCCGGTCAGGCCGCGCTCGTGGGCGGCCTCGGCCGCGGCGGAGATCTGACCTGGGGTGAGGCCATCCAGCTCGCTCACGTCGTCGAGCGCGAGTGCCAGATCGATGGTGTCGGCGAGCAGGTTCTTCTCGAACCGGGTGGTGACCGTGGAGAGCCGCGTATTCTAGTCACGCAGCCGGGCCTTGTCGTCGTCGCCGAGGCCCGCGCCCGCGAGCGTGAACTCGGTGAAGTACCGCTCGATCAGGTAGCGCTCCTCCGGCTCCAGGTCCAACCGGTCCCGCTGCTCCTGCAGAGCGGCGATCCGGGTGAACAGGCCAGGGTCCAGACGGATGGCGTCCGCGTGCGCCGCGAGGAGCGGGGCCAATTCCTCCTCGAGGGCGTTGGTGAAGTCGCTGGAGTCCGACGAACTCCGGTTGAAGAACACCTCGGCCACCCGGGTCAGCAACGGTCCGCTGCGCTCGAGCGGAACCATCGTGTTGTCGAAGGTGGGGGCATCCGCGCTCGCGCAGATCGCCGCAATCTCGGCCAACTGCTCGGACATACCGTCCAGGAACGCCGGCCGGTAGTGCTCCTCCGCAATCAACGCGAACGGGGGCAGCTCGAACGGAAGCGTGCTGATGCTGGCGAAGGGGTTCATTTCTTCACCCTGTCTCATCCACATTTCGTCTGTCGGAGTATTCCCCCGCACGCCTAGGATCGATTCATGATCGACGAGCCGGCACGCCCCGAGACCGCGCCCCGGGAGCAGTACACGCACGGGCATCACGAGAGCGTGCTGCGCTCGCATACCTGGCGCACGGTGGCCAACTCGGCGGCCTACCTGATCCCGCACCTGGATGCCGGGCTGACCCTGCTCGACGTGGGCTGCGGTCCGGGCACGGTCACGGTCGACCTGGCACGCCGGCTGTATCCCGGTCAGGTCACCGGCATCGATGCGTCGGAGCAGATTGTGCGGCGCGCAGCCGGGCTGGCCTTCGATGAGGGGGTGCGGAACGTGTCGTTCCGGGTGGGTGACGCCTACGCGCTCGGCTTCGCCGACGCGAGCTTCGACATCGTGCACGCGCACCAGGTGCTCCAGCACCTCGCCAACCCCGTCGCCGCGCTGCGGGAGTTCCGGCGCGTGCTGAGACCGGGCGGGATCCTCGCCGCCCGCGACGTCGATTCCGGGGGAGTGATGTACTACCCGAAGCTTCAGGGCCTGCAGCTGTGGGAGAGCGCCTTCCGCGACGTGCAGTACTGGAACGGCGGCGACCCCGACGCCGGGCGCGCTCTCAAAGCCTGGGCGCGCAAGGCCGGGTTCACCGACGTGGCGAGTTCGGCATCCCTTTGGTGCTTCGCCTCGGATGTCGAACGCGAGTGGTGGGGGCGATCCTGGGCCGAGCGGGTGATCGAGTCCGACTTCGCGGCACACGCCATCGAGGTGGGCGCGGCCGACCTCGCCGACCTTCGGATGATGCAGGCCGCGTGGCTGCAGTGGGCCGGCGACCCCGATGGCTGGTGCGGTATCCCACACGGCGAGATCGTCGCCAGGAAGTAGCCCGTGCCGTTCCTCGACCGACTCCAACACTGGGCCCAGGTCCAGCCCGACGCCACCGCCGTCGCGGTCGGCCCCGACCGAATCAGCTTCGCCGAGCTCCGCGATGCGGCGGCGGCGATCCTGCCCGCGACGCCCCGGATCTCCAGCGTCTGCCTGCCCCACGGCACCGCGTTCGCCGTTGCCTTCGCCGCGGGCGTCTCCGACGGCCGCTGCTCTGCGATTCTCAACCCTGACTGGCCGGAGGCGCAGCGCAGGGTGGTCGAGGAACGCCTGGCGAGGATCGCCGGGTTGGACGGACGGGTCGCCGCCGGCGCGCCCCTGCTCGGCACGGAGCTGCGCGACGGTCCACCCGACAGGGACTTCCTCTACGGGTTCACCTCCGGCACGACCTCCGTGCCGAAGGCATTCACGCGCAGCCGAGCCTCCTGGCAGCGCTCGTTCGCGCTGGGCACCGAGTTCTTCGGCCTGACTCGGCACGACCGCACACTGGCGCCCGGCCCGCTCTCTGCCAGCCTCAGCCTCTACGCTTTCGCCGAATCGCTGCACACCGGCTCCGCCTTCTTCGCTCTGCCCCGCTTCTCCGCCGCCGACGCTGTCGCCTGTGTCACTGTCGAGCAGATCACCCGGATCGTGGCGGCGCCGACCGTGCTCCGTGTGATCGCCGCGCACGCGCTGTCCGTCGGCACGGACGGCAGGCCACCCACCGGCAGGGGGCTCACCGGCATCGTGAGTGCGGGGGCCAAACTCGACCCGGGAACCCTGTCGATGCTGCGCCTCTGGGCGCCGGACGCCAGCATGTTCGAGTACTACGGGGCGGCCGAACTGAGCTTCGTGACGGCATCCGTGCTGCGTCCCGGCGAGGTGTCGCCGATCTCGGCGACCGCCGTCGGGCGGGCTCTGCCCGGCGTGGAGGTGCGCATCCAGGACGACGCGGGACGCGCGCTGCCGACCGGCACCCCGGGCACCATATTCGTGCGCAGCCTTCTGGTGGGCGGCGGGTACGCCTGGGGCGACGACGGCGAGGCGTTCCGCCGCGAGGTCGACTGGTGCACGGTCGGCGACATCGGCTTCCTCGACCCGGCTGCCGTGCTGCACCACCTCGGCCGCCGCGCCGACCTCATCGTCACGTCCGGGCACAACGTCTACCCGCAGCAGGTCGAAGCGGCTTTGCGCGGCCTTCCCGGCGTGGAGGCGGCCGTCGTCACCGGTCTGCCGGACCCCGTTCGCGGAACCCGCGTGGTGGCCGCCGTGATCGCGGGCTCCGAGACGGATGCCGCGCGCATCCGGTCGCACGTCGTGGCTCTGCTCGCCGCGCCCCACCGGCCCCGCGCCTACTACGCCCTGGCGGAACTGCCGCTCACCTCGGCCGGTAAACTCAGCCGGGTGATGCTGCGCCGCTGGATCGAGGAGGGTGACCGTCGTGTGCGCCCGCTCCGCTGACCCAGTCCGGCCGGATGCGGTCGGTGCCGACGGCTCAGCTGCTCCCAGCGCCGACACCGTCGATTCGCCCGCCGGCCCGCCAACCGACGCTGCCCGGGAACCCGTGATCGTTCTTGCCCGCCGCACCGCCTTCGGCCGCCGCAACGGGGTGTTCGCGCACACCCGTGCCGAAGACTTGCTGGCCCCCGTGCTGAACGCCGTGGTGTCCGGCGGCGGGGTGTCCCCGGCTGCCATCGACGACGTCATCATCGGCAACGCGGCGGGCGGCGGCGGCAATGTTGCCCGCCTCGCCGCGCTGACGGCCGGTCTGCCGGATTCCGTCCCCGGCCTCACGATCGACCGGCAGTGCGGCTCCGGCCTTGAGGCCATCGTGCTGGCCTGCCGGTTGGTTGCCGCCGGCGCCGGCGACCTCTACCTTGCCGGGGGAGTCGAGAGTTGCAGCACGGCCCCGCTGCGCGCGCACCGGCTCACCTCGAGCGCCGGGCAGCCGGACTTCTTCGATCGCGTGCGTTTCGCCCCCGATTCGGTCGGCGACCCCGACATGGGCGTCGCCGCCGAGAACGTGGCCGACCGCTACGGCATCTCCCGGCAGCGGCAGGACGCCTTCGCCCTCCGCAGTCACCGGCTGGCCGCCACGGCTGCCGCCGTGCCGGCCCCCGAGATCGTGCCGCTGCAGACAGAGGCCGGCCCGGTCTTCGTCGACGAGGGTCCCCGCCCGGGTCTGACTAAGGCCCTGCTGGCCCGGTTCGCGCCGGTCTTCCGGCCGGGAGGAACGGTCACCGCCGGCAACTCCTGCGCGGATGCCGATGGCGCCGTCGTGGTCCTGGTCACCAGCCGCCGGCGGGCACGCGAACTCGGACTGACCGGCTGGTTATCCTTCGTCGACGCCGCGGTCACCGGCACGGACCCGAACTTCCTCGGCATCGCCGGCGCCGAGGCCGCGCGCCTCGTGCTGCTCCGGCAGGGCCTGACCGGGGCCGACCTGGCTCGGATCGAGTTCAACGAGGCGTTCGCGGCGCAGGTGCTTGCATCCCTCGATCTGCTCGGCGTTGCGGAGGAGCACGCCAACCGCGAGGGCGGAGCGCTCGCCCTCGGGCATCCGTTCGGCGCCAGCGGGGCCCTGCTGGTGCTGAGGCTGCTGCAGCAGTGTCGCGCCGCGGCAACGCCGGGGGACGCCGCCCTCGCGGCGGTCAGCATCGCCGGCGGCCTGGGGGTCGCCGCATTGTTCCGCTGGGAGCAGTCCCTGTCATCGGAGGCAGCGGGCGTCGACCGACTCTCACGCTGACGCACGACCACGGGGTGCGGAGTGGCCCCGCGGAAACAGCAGCGCCGCCGGCTGAACGAATTCGACGGAGATTCTGCCCAAATCGGCCCCAGACTCGCCGAAACCTTCGTTTCCGCCACAATCTCCGTCGAATTGGTTCACCCAGGAGCCGTCGTGGAGGTCACTCAGCCCCGCGGAGTACCGGGATGCCGGTCAGCAGAGGTTAGATCCAGTCGTCCTCGTCGTCGAGCACGATCGACGGCTGCGTGATCGTGGCACTGTCCTCGCCCGGGTCATAGCGGATGATCGTGCCGTCGTCGAGCTCGAGCACGGGGTTGCCCTCGAGCCAGGTCAGTGTCCAGAGCCAGGCGCTGGAGTCCCCCGCCGGCGCGGTGAGGTCCTCTTCGACCGCACGGATGGCGATCTCCACCACATGGGGCAGCCCGGCCGGCGCCGGGTGACCCAGAGGCCAGCGGGTTCCCATTTTCACTTACAGCTCGATCTCGTAGGTGACCCAGTCCATGCGGGTGGCCACATCGTCGTACAGGCGCTGCGCGGTCTCGTTGTCGGCGGCGGTCAGCCACTGCACGGTCGTGAGACGGTCCGCCGCGGCGTACTCCTTGGCGAACTCGATCAGGGCCCGGCCGACGCCCGTGCTGCGGGAGTCCGGCGTCACGAACAGGTCGTCCAGGAACAGTCCGCGAGTGGCGGTCAGGGTGCTCGGGACCTCGCGGTAATGGGCGAAGCCGACGAACTCGCCGTCCTCGTCGACAGCCACGGCACCGGCGAGAGACTCGTTCTTGTCGATGATCCAGCTCCAGACCTGGAGCGCTTTCTGATCAGTCAGTTCGCTCTTGTAGAACTCGCTGTAGCCCTCGAAGAGTCCCAGCCATGAGAAGAAGTCCTTGTCGCCGAGCGCGCGTACCTTGATTGACATTCGGTTCTCCTAGTTCTCCAGCACCGTGGCGAGCACGATGTCAGTGACAGCCAATTCGCTGCCCTCAATAAAAACCAACTCCGAGATGCGGCCAACGGCCCTCAGATCGGCTGCAGCCTGCCTGAGCAGGGCAATCTCTGCAGCCGTACCGCTAATTACAGCAGAAACAACGGCGGATTTCTGGGATGCCTTGGCATCCGTTTTCGCGCGGCGGATGCCGGTGAGCGCCCGGCTGGACAGGTCCAGCAGGGCCACGTTGCCGCCCTGCCCTCCGCCGAGCTCGGTCTGAACGGGCCAGGGGGTACGGTGGATGGACCCCTCGTTGGACCAGGACCAGGCTTCCTCGGTCGCGAACGGCACGAACGGGGCGAAGAGGCGCAGCTGGGTGGCCAGGGCGGTGCGCAGGGCGGCGACGGCCGAAGCCTGGCCGGCTCCCGCTTCGCCGTACGCGCGCTCTTTGACCAGTTCGAGGTAGTCGTCGCAGAACGTCCAGAAGAAGCTCTCGGTGAGTTCCAGCGCACGCGCGTGGTCGTAGCCCTCGATCGCGGCGGTGGCGTGGCCGACGACGACGCTGAGCCGAGCGAGCATGCTCTGGTCGAGCGGCTCGGTCACGGGGGCGTCGGCGGCGCCGTCGAAGGCAAGGATGAACTTTGACGCGTTCAGGATCTTGATCGCCAGGCGACGGCCGATTTTGATCTGGGTCGGGTTCTTGGGGTCGAAGGCGGCGTCGGTGCCGAGGCGCGACGACGCGGCCCAGTAGCGCACGGCATCCGAACCGTGCTGCTCGAGCATGTCTGCCGGGGTGACCACATTGCCCTTGGACTTGGACATCTTCTTACGGTCGGGGTCGACGATGAAGCCGGACAGGGCTGCGTGCTGCCACGGCGAGACGCTGTGTTCCAGCTCGGAGCGCAGCAGGGTGGAGAACAGCCAGGTGCGGATGATGTCCTGGCCCTGCGGGCGCAGCGAGTACGGGTAGACGAGATCGAACAGTGCGGGGTCGCGCTCCCAGCCGCCCGCAAGCTGCGGGGTCAGGGAGGAGGTCGCCCAGGTGTCCATCACGTCGACCTCGCCGACGAAGCCGTTCGCCTGGCCGCGCTGCTCGGCGGCAAAGCCCGGGGCGGTGTCGGAGGACGGGTCGACCGGGAGCATCTCGCGGGTGGCGACGATGGGCTGGCCGAAGAGCGGGTTCGCGTCGGCATCCAGCGGGTACCAGATCGGCAGCGGAACGCCGAAGAAGCGCTGGCGGGAGACGAGCCAGTCGCCGGTGAGGCCGTTGACCCAGTTCTCGTAGCGCACGCGCATGAACTCCGGGTGCCACTGCAGGTCGGTACCGTGCGTGAACAGGCGGGCGCGCAGCTTCTCGTCCCGAGCGCCGTTGCGGATATACCACTGACGGGTCGACACGATCTCGAGCGGTTTGTCGCCCTTCTCGAAGAACTTGACCGGGTGCACGATCGCGCGGGGCTCGCCGATCAGGTCGCCGCCGATGCGGAGCAAGTCGACCACGGCTGCCTTGGCGGAGAAGACGGTCTTGCCGGCCAGCTGCGCGTACGCGGCCTGTCCGGCCTCGCTTGTGATCGCCTCGGGCGCCTCGGCGATGATGCGGCCGTCAAAGCCCATGATGGCGCGGTTCGGCAGGTCGAGTTCACGCCACCAGATCACATCGGTGACGTCGCCGAACGTGCAGATCATGGCGATGCCACTGCCCTTGTCCTTCTGCGCGAGGTGGTGGGCCAGGATCGGCACTTCCACGTCGAAGAGGGGGGTGCGCACGGTCGTGCCGAACAGCGCCTGGTAGCGCTCGTCGTCCGGATGCGCCACGAGCGCCACACAGGCCGGCAGCAGTTCCGGGCGGGTGGTCTCGATCTCGATGGCGCCGCCATCGGGCTTGGCGAAGGCGACCCGGTGGTAGAACGCCGGCATCTCCTTGTCTTCGAGCTCGGCCTGCGCGACCGCGGTGCGGAAGGTGACGTCCCAGAGGGTGGGGGCCATGGCCTGGTAGGCCTCACCGCGCTCGACGTTGCCGATGAAGGCGGACTGGGAGGTGACCAGGGAGTCATTGCCGATCGTGCGGTAGGTCTGGGTCCAGTCGACGCTCAGGCCCAGCATGCGCCAAACGGCCTCGAACTGCTTCTCGTCCTCGATGGTGAGGCGCTCGCACAGCTCGATGAAGTTGCGGCGGCTGATCGGCAGCTGGTCGGCGGCTTTGGTGCTTTTGCCGTCTCCGCCCTCGAACGGGGCGGTGAATTCGGTGGCGTAGGGCAGCGACGGATCGCAGCGCACGCCGTAGTAGTTTTGCACGCGCCGCTCGGTGGGCAGGCCGTTGTCGTCCCAGCCCATCGGGTAGAAGACGCTCTTGCCGCGCATCCGCTGGAAGCGGGCGATGACATCCGTATGGGTGTAAGAGAAGACGTGGCCGATGTGCAGGGAGCCGGAAGCGGTCGGCGGCGGGGTATCGATGGAGAAGATACTCTCCCGCGTGGCCGAGTCACGGTCGAAACGGTAGGTGCCGGCCTCTTCCCACGAGCCGCCCCACTTGGTTTCGAGGCCTTCAAGGGCCGGTTTTTCCGGAACGTTGGCGGCGGTCATGTTTCTCCGATTCGATCTGTGCGGCACCGTGTCGTTGGTGAAGTGCCTGAGTATTGGGCCTTACCCAACTTACCGGATGCCCCGTCGTCCGCCGACTCCGGCCGTCACCAGGCTGCCGGAGCGCCTACAGCGCCCGGCCGGGCCTCGCCGTGAGTGGCAGGATTGGAGCGGGAAGGGGTGCCATGGATGACCCGGGAACACTGTCCGAGGCCCGTCGCACGGTGCTGCGCCGCACGGTGCGCTGGATCGTGGGTTTCACGATCGGCTACAACGTGCTCGAGGCCGTCGCCTCGATCGTGGCGGGCGCCGCGGCATCCTCGACCGCCCTGATCGCCTTCGGCCTGGACTCCGTCATCGAGGTGCTCTCCGCCGCGGTCATCGCGTGGCAGTTCTCCCGTCGCGATCCTGAGCGCTGGCAGAAACCGGCCCTCCGCGCCATCGCGATCGCGTTCTTCACCCTCGCCGGGTACGTGATCCTGGCCGCCGGCCTGAGCTTCGCCGGCGTCGTCGAGGCCGCGCCCAGCCCGCTGGGCATCGTCATCGCGTGCCTCAGCCTCGTGATCATGCCCGGGGTGGCAGGCATGGAGCGCCGGACCGGCGCGGAGCTCGGCAGTGCCAGCGTGATCGCAGACGCCCGGCAGCTGCTGCTCTGCGCGTGGCTGTCCGGGTCGATGCTGCTCGGGCTGGCGGCCAACGCGCTCCTCGGCTGGGCCTGGGCGGACTCGCTCGCCGCCCTCGTGATCGCCGGGTTCGCGATCAAGGAGGGCATCGGGGCATGGCGCGGCGAGGCCGAGCCGCCGGTGGTGCTGCACGTCAACTAGGAGGGTGAGCCCCCCGTATCAGGCGGTGGTCTAACCAATTCGACGGAGATTTTGCTCTGGGAGCCGGTTTTCGGGCCCAACAAGGCGTTTCGGGCAAAATCTCCGTCGAATTCGTTCGGTACGGAGTTGCTCCAGGGTCAGAACCCGATCCGGGGGACCGCGCCGAGCAGGGCCTGCGTGTACGGATGCTCCGGCGCGGCGAAGACCCGGGCCGTTGCGCCGGTTTCGACGATACGGCCGTCCAGCATTACGGCGACCTGGTCGCTGACGTGCTGGATCACCCCGAGGTCGTGTGAGATGAACAGCAGGCTGAGGCCCAGGTCCCGCTGCAGCTCGTCGAGGAGGTCGAGCACCTGGGCCTGCACGGTCACGTCGAGGGACGACACGGGCTCGTCGCAGATCAGGATCTGCGGCCCCGACGCCAGCGCCCGGGCGATGCTCACCCGCTGCCGCTGCCCGCCGGAGAGGGACAGCGGCCGCCGGCCAAGCAGCCCCTGCGGCAGACCCACCGCGTCGAGCAGCGCCAGCACGCGCAGCCGGTCGGCAGCCGAGGCAGTGGCCGCAGTGGCCGCAGTGGCAGCCGAGGCGGATGCCGCGCCGCGCCCGGTGCGCCCACCGCCGACCGCGTCCCGGAGCACCTGCTCGACGCTCAGCCGCGGGTCGAAGGAGCTGAGCGCATCCTGATAGACCGCACCAAGCCGGGGCCGCAGGAGCCGCCGTTCCTTCTCCGAGGCGGCGCTGAACGGCTGCCCGAGCACCCGCACCTCGCCGGCGTCCGGCCGGGTCAGCGCCAGCGCGAGGCGGGCCGTCGTGGTTTTGCCGGAGCCGGACTCGCCGACGATGCCGAGCGTCGTGCCGTGTTCGAGCCGGAACGAGACCCCGTCGACCGCGAGCTGCTCGGTGCCGTCGGGCCGGGTGAAGCGCTTGACCAGGCCGGTGGCCTCCAGCACCGTGTTGCGGGGAGCGACAGGGTCGGCACGATCTGAGAGAGCGAGAAAGGGCGCGGCGGCGGGCGACACCGGGGCCGCGGCCCGCGGGCTGAGGCGCAGCCCGCGCGGCTTGTCGACCGGGATCGCGGCGAGCATCTGCCGGGTGACCGGATGCTCCGGCCGGGTCAGAATCGCGTGCGCCGGTCCCTGTTCCACGATCCGTCCCTCGCTCAGCACAGCGATCCGGTCGGCGATGCGGCCGACGACGGCCAGGTCGTGGCTGATCAGCAGGATGCTGGTGCCGGCGCGTTTCAGACCCGCCAGCAGCTCCAGGATTTGTGCCTGCACCGTGACGTCGAGCGCCGTCGTGGGCTCGTCGGCGATCAGCAGTGGCGGGTCCAGGGCGATCGCGGCCGCGATCAGGGCGCGCTGGCGCTGGCCGCCGGAGAGTTCGCCCGAGCGCTTCCGCACAGAGTTGCCGGCGTCGGACAGGCCCACCCGGGCCAGCACCTCGAGCACCCGGGCGTGGCGCGCCGCGGCACCGAGGCGGGTGTGCAGTCGCAGCGAGTCGGCGATCTCCCGGCCCACCGGGCGCAGCGGGTCCAGCGACACCAGGGCATCCTGCAGCACCAGGCCCACGTCGCGGCCGCGCCGCCGGCGCCAGCTCTGCTCGGAGAGTCCGCGCACGTCGGAGCCTGCGAGGCTCAGCTCGTCGGCGCGCACCCAGGCGTTGTCGCCGGCCAGGCCGAGCAGGCTGCGCGCGGTGACGCTCTTGCCCGAGCCTGACTCTCCCACCAGGGCCAGGCATTCCCCGGGGGCCACCTCGAACGAGACGCCGTTCAGCACCGGGTCGGTATCATTTTGCGGTCCGAAGCCCACGACGAGGTTCTGCACCCGCACGGCCGGGGCAACCCCGCCGTCACCCTCGCCTGGCGCGCCCACCGAGGCGCCCACGCCGCTCTCGTCACTCACGCGCGCCTCACCCGTCGCTCGATGCCGCGACCGAGCGCCGTGGCCGACACCGCCGTCAGCACGATGAACAGCCCGGGGAAGAAGCTCATCCACCAGGCCGAGCCGATGTAGGTGCGCCCGGCGGAGAGCATCGCGCCCCACTCCGCGGCGGGCGGCGCCGCGCCCAGGCCGAGGTAGCTCAGCGCCGACGCCCAGACGATGGCCTGACCGATGCCGAGTGTGCCGAGCACGAACAGCGGCGCGAGCGTGTTCGGCAGGATGTGGCGCATCAGGATCTGGACGGGGCTGCGCCCGAGCACGGTCGCCGCCTCGACGAAGGCCGATGACCGCACCGACAAGAGCTGGCCGCGGATGATGCGGGCGTAGCCGGGAGCGGTCGCCAGGCCCACGGCGATGGTCGCCGTGGCAACGCCCGGCCCGAAGATCAGGATGAAGAGCAGGGCCAGCAGCAGGCCGGGGAACGCGAACAGCACCTCGAGGAACCGGTTCACGGTGAAGTCCACGACCGGGCCGAGCATACCGGCCAGGGTGCCGAGCACGAGGCCCAGGCCGAGGCCGATCACGGTGGCAAGGGTGCCGATCAGCAGGGAGCTGCCGGTGCCGTGGCTGACCCGGGTATAGATGTCCCGGCCGGACTCGTCGGTGCCGAACCAGTGCGCGGGTGAGGGGGTCTGAAACGCGGACAGCGGGTCGATCCCGAGCGGGTCGCCGGGCGCTACGAGCGCGGGGAACAGTGCCGCCGTGACCAGGAACAGCGCGAACAGGCCCGCCAGGACCTCGGCCACGCCGAACCGGCGCGTGCGGGGCGCGCGCGGCGACTGGGGCGCGCCGGTGCGCGGCGACCGGCCCAGCCCGGCCTGGATCTCGAGGTCGCTCATCGTGCCCGCAGCCTCGGGTCGGCGATGCGCTGGGCCAAATCGGTGAACAGGGTCATCAGGATGTACCCGACAGCCACGATCAGCACAGCGCCAACCACGACCGGCACGTCGCGCACGGTCACCGCGTTCAGAAGCGTGCGGCCGAGGCCCGGCCGGGCGAAGATGGTCTCGACCACCACTGCCCCGCTGATCAGGGAGCCGAATGCCCAGCCGGAGAGGCTGATCGCCGGCAGTGACGCGTGCCGTATCACGTGCACCCAGCGCACCCCGCGTTCGCTCTCGCCCCGGGCGCGGGCGGAGAGCACGAATGGGGATTCCAGCGCGGTGAACAGGGACTCCCGCATGATCTGGCCAAGGAACCCGGCCAGCGGCACGGCGAGGGTGAGCACCGGCAGCACCAGCCCGGAAACCCCGGAGGTACTGATCGGCGGCAGCCAGCCCAGCCAGACGCTGAACAGCACGATCAGCGCCGTCGCGAGCCAGAAGTGAGGGAGCGCGGCAGCCACGATCTCCAGACCGGAGCCCAGGTACCAGGCGACGCGCCCGCCGCGGGTCGACCAGGTGGCCAGCCCGAGGGCGAGGAGCCAGGCCACAGCGAGGGCGAGCACGGCCAGCAGCAGGGTGCCGCCGAGCTGGCCGACCAGGAGCGGGGCGACGTCCTGGTTCAGTGAGTAGGAGCGGCCAAGATCCCCGGTGGCCAGGCGAGCTAACTGTGCCAGGTACTGCACGAGCACGGGCTGGTCGAGCCCGTATTCCGCCCGCACCGCGGCGAGCGCCTCCGGGGAGGTCTGCGAGCCGGGGCCACCCAGGATGGCCTCGGCCGGGTCTCCGGGGATCAGACGGATGGCGAAAAAGGTGAGCGTGGCCACCATCCAGAGCACCAGCACCGCCCCTCCCAGGCGGGCCAGGACGACCCGGGCTGCCCGTGCTACTTCAGCCACGCATCGTAGAACGTGGGCGTCGACACGGTCGGCAACGCCCGCGCGCCCACCACATCGGTGCCGAGCAGGTAGTGGTTCTGCTGGTCGAAGAGCGGCAGGATGTAGAAGCCCGCGAGCACCTGGTTCTGCGCGTCGGCGTAGAGGGCGGCGCGTTCATCGGCATCCGTCACCTGGCCGGCCTGGGTGAGTAGGGCGTCGATGGCCGGGTCGTTCACCTGGGCGTGGTTGGCGAAGTAGCCGCTGGGTGCCGGGGTGATCCCGTCGGAGTGGAAGAGGATGCGCAGAACGTCGGGTCCGACCTTCGTGTACGGCGCGCTGACGGCGTCGTAGTCGTTCTCGCCCAGCGCGGTGTACCAACTGGAGAGGTCCATCGGGCTGAGCACAACCTCGAAGCCGGTCTTCTTCGCGGTGGCCTGGATCTGCTCGAACAGGGACTGCTCCGCCGGAATGGACTGGTTCGTACTCACCGGGAAGTCGACCGTGAGGCGCTCGCCGTCTTTCACCCGGTAACCGTTGGAATCACGCTCAGTCCAGCCGGCGGAATCGAGGAGGTCCGAGGCGGCCTCGGGGTCGTACGCGAACAGGTCCGGGCCCGACACGGCGAGGGGTTCGACGCTGGAGAGGGCGGAGTAGGAGCGCTCGGCCGTGCCCCGGAAGAGGCTGGTGACGGCGTCGTCGACATTCGCCGAGCGGATGAACGCCTCCCGCACGAGCGGGTCGTCGAAGGGCGCGCGGCCGGAGTTCAGTTCGATCCGGTTCGAGGCACCCGGGCGCGGGGCGTCGAGGTGCACGATGGTGTCGCTCTTCTCGGCCTGCACGATGGTGTCGGGCTGGGCGTTGTCGATCACGTCGGCGTCGCCGGACTGCAGAGCCGCGTAGCGGGACGCGGAGTCGGGGATGAAGCGCCAGACGATGGAGTCGAGGTAGGCAGGCCCGGTGTGCGCGGCATCCGCGGGCGGGGAGCTGTACTTCTCGTTCCGCACCAGGGTGATCGATTCCTGCTGTACCCACTTCTCGACCTGGAAGGGGCCGGTGCCGACCGGGGAGGCGCAGTTCTCGTCCTGGCTCCGGGCCAGCGCGGTGGGCGATTCGATCGCCAGCCACGGCTGTGACAGGGATTCGAGCAGGGCGCTGTCGGGTTCGCTGAGCGTAAGGCGCACAACGTTGGTGGAGATCACCTCGGTGCCGGTGACCTTCCCCAGAGCGAGGTAGCCGGTCGACGAGGCCGTTTCCGGGTCTTGGATGTGCGCGATATTCGCCTGCACGGCGGCTGCGTCGAGCGGGGTGCCGTCGGTGAACCTCACGTCGGCGGGGAGCGTGAAGTCCCAGGCCAGCCCGTCGGCGCTCTCGGTCCACGAATCTGCCAGCCAGGGGATGATCTCACCGTCCGCGTCGCGGGAGACAAGCGACTCAAGGTACTGCGTGCTGACCAGGGCCTGCGGGTAGTTGCCGCCCACGTGCGGGTCCAGGCAGGTGGGCTCGGCGTCGCCGGATGCGTAGGTCAACGTGCCGCCGGTGAGAGGCCGGGTGGCTTCGGGGGACTCAGCGGTGGCGCAGCCGGTGAGCAGGATGCTGGTGGCGGCGAGGCCGACCAGCCCGGTCAGGGTGCGCGCTGCGCGATGGGTATACCCCGAAGTGTGCATAATGAGTCTCTTTCCGCGGCGCCCGATGGGCCGAGTGTGCACCTGCTGGACCCGTACGATTGGGGGCCTTGTGCACGTGTTGGACGGGATCCACAAATAAAATGATTGAGGACCATCGTAGAACACCGGTGCTGCATGCCCGATCAGGAACTCTGGCGGGCCGGCCGACCCCGCGGATCCTCGCGGGCGATGCTCGAGGAAGCTTTCGCCGAGCTGTTCCGTGAGCAGACGTGTGCGGGCACCGCGCGCTGTACACCCGGGGGTAGGCGCAGGGTAGACTAGAGGAGAATGACTGTGATCCGGCTATCACCGGTGAGTCTTCGGAAGAACGGCAACCACCCTCGCGGCGGTTCTCAGTAGAACCGAACGGGTCGGGCCCGTCACAGCCTCAGAACAAGCGGTTTTCCGAAGCCTCGGCTCCGGGAGACAAGCGAGGTGGTACCGCGGCGAATCCCGTTCGGAGTCGGCGTCCTCGTGGAACAGGGGCAGATCTGTGAATGACAGAACCTGCCCGACTCGTCCAGGAGAGACATGACGTACCCCAAAGGCCAGCAGTCCGCTTCTCCCGCCCAACCCGGCGGAATCGTGCCCTCACCGAACTTTCCCCAGATCGAAACCGACGTGCTCGCGTTCTGGAAAGCCGACGGCACCTTCCAGGCGTCGATCGACAACCGTGCGGATGCCCCCGAGTGGGTCTTCTATGACGGCCCGCCGTTCGCCAACGGGCTGCCGCACTACGGCCACCTGCTGACCGGGTACGCGAAGGACCTCTTCCCGCGCTTCCAGACCATGCGCGGCAAGCAGGTGCACCGCCGGTTCGGCTGGGACACGCACGGCTTGCCGGCCGAGCTCGAAGCCGAACGCGAGCTCGGCATCACCGACAAGAGCGAGATCGAGAAGATGGGCATCGGGGCCTTCAACGCCGTCGCCCGCAGCTCCGTGCTCAAGTACACCAAGGTGTGGGAGGAGTACGTCACCCGCCAGGCGCGCTGGGTCGACTTCGAGAACGACTACAAGACGCTCGACATCACCTTCATGGAGTCCGTGATCTGGGCCTTCAAGCGCCTGCACGACAAGGGCCTGGCCTACGAGGGCTACCGGGTGCTGCCGTACTGTTGGCGCGACCAGACACCGCTGTCCAACCACGAACTGCGCATGGACGACGACGTCTACAAGATGCGCCAGGACCAGACCGTCACGGTCACCTTCCCGCTGGTCGGCGCCAAGGCCGAAGCCCTCGGGCTGACCGCCGTGCGCGCCCTGGCCTGGACGACCACCCCCTGGACCCTCCCGACGAACCTGGCGCTCGCCGTGGGCCCCGAGATCGTCTATGCCGTCGTGCCGGCCGGGCCGAACGGCACCCCGGACGCCACCGTGCTGCGGGAGGCCGCTTCCGGGGCGGATGCCGCGGCATCCGTCGCAACCACCGAGGTTTTCGGCGCCGAATACCTGATCGCGATCGACCTGGTCGGCAACTACGCCAAGGACCTCGGCTACGACTCGGCGGCAGAGGCGACCGCGGCGATCTCCCGCACGGTGCTCGGCAGCGCCCTGGAGGGCGTCAGCTACGACCGCCTCTTCGACTACTACGCCGACACCGCGGTCTGGGGCACCGAGAACGCCTGGACCGTCGTCGTGGCCGACTACGTCACCACCGCCGACGGAACCGGCATCGTGCACCAGGCGCCCGCCTACGGCGAGGAGGACCAGAAGATCTCCGTGGCCGCCGGCATCCCGGTGATCATCTCCCTCGACGCGGGCGGCAAGTTCCTCTCCGACGTGCCCGAGGTCGCCGGCCAGCTCTGGAGCGACGCGAACAAGCCGCTCACCCAGCTGATCAAGAATGAGGGGCGCCTGCTGCGCCAGGCCAGCTACGAGCACTCCTACCCGCACTGCTGGCGCTGCCGCAACCCGCTGATCTACAAGGCCGTGTCGAGCTGGTTCGTGCGCGTCACGGACTTCCGCGACCGTCTGGTGGACCTGAACCAGGAGATCAATTGGGTGCCGGAGAACGTCAAGGACGGCCAGTTCGGCAAGTGGATCGGCAACGCCCGCGACTGGTCGATCAGCCGTAACCGGTACTGGGGTTCGCCCATCCCGGTCTGGAAGAGCGACAACCCCGACTATCCGCGCGTCGACGTCTACGGCTCGCTCGACGAGCTCGAGGCGGACTTCGGCGTGCGCCCCACCGACCTTCACCGCCCCTATATCGACGCGCTCACCCGACCCAACCCCGACGACCCCACCGGGCGGTCCACCATGCGGCGCATCACGGATGTGCTCGACGTCTGGTTCGACTCCGGCTCGATGCCGTTCGCGCAGGTGCACTACCCGTTCGAGAACGCCGACTGGTTCGACAGCCACAACCCGGCCGACTTCATCGTGGAGTACATCGGCCAGACCCGCGGCTGGTTCTACATGCTGCACACGCTCTCCACCGCCCTGTTCGACCGTCCGGCCTTCAAGAACGTGGTCAGCCACGGCATCGTGCTCGGCAACGACGGCCAGAAGATGTCCAAGTCGCTGCGCAACTATCCCGACGTGAACGAGGTGTTCGACCGGGACGGCTCGGATGCCATGCGCTGGTTCCTGATGAGCTCCTCCGTGCTGCGCGGTGGCAACCTGATCGTCACCGAGGAGGGCATCCGCGAGGGTACCCGCCAGGTTATGCTCCCGCTCTGGAGCACCTGGTACTTCTTCTCCCTCTACGCCAACGCGTCCGGCGAGAACGGCTACGACGCCACCTGGCGCACCGACTCGACCGACGTGCTCGACCGCTACCTGCTGGCCAAGACCCGCGATCTGATCGTGGAGGTCACTGCCGACCTCGAGAACCTCGACAGCACCCAGGCGACCGCTCGAATCCGGGACTTCGCCGACGTGCTCACCAACTGGTACGTTCGCCGCTCGCGCGACCGGTTCTGGGCCGGCGCCGGGGCCTCTGTCTCGGTCTCGACGGTCTCATCCACCGCAAACGAGGCCTTCGACACGCTCTACACCGTGCTCGAAACGGTGACGCGGGTGGCCGCCCCGATGCTCCCGCTCGTCACCGAGCGTATCTGGCAGGGCCTCACCGGCGGTCGCAGCGTGCACCTGACCGATTGGCCCGACGCCGAATTGTTCCCGGCCGATGCCGTTCTCGTCACCGCGATGGACCAGGTGCGCACCATCAGCTCCACCGTGCTGTCACTGCGCAAGCAGTCCGGGCTGCGCGTGCGTCTGCCGCTGGCCACCCTGACCGTGGTCACCGCCGACACGGCGGCCCTGGCCCCGTTCGAGGGCATCCTGCGCGACGAGCTGAATGTGAAGAGCGTGCGTTTGGTCGAACTGGCCGACGACAGCGCGAGCGCCTACGGCATCACCTCCCGGCTCACCGTGAACGCCCGGGCAGCCGGCCCGCGACTCGGCAAGCAGGTGCAGCAGGTCATCAAGGCCGCCCGCGCCGGCGACTGGAGCGAAACCGACGGCGTCGTCACCGCCGGCGGTACCTTGCTCGCCGCTGGGGAGTACGAACTCGTGCTGCAGACCGGTCCGGCCGACGGTTCCGCCGTCGCTGACGACACGGCGGCGGATGCCCCGGCTCTGGCGCTCCTGGCGGGCGGCGGTTTCGTGCTGCTGGAGACGCAGACCACCCCGGAACTCGAGGCGGAGGGCTTCGCCCGCGACCTGATCCGCGCCGTGCAGGACACCCGCAAGTCGGCCGGATTCGAAGTGAGCGACCGCATCCGTCTCGACCTCGTCTTCTACTCCGCCGAGGACGCCGCGACCTTCGCCCTTGCGGCCGACGTCGACGTCGACGTCGCCGCGGAGACCCTGACCCTCCGGTTCGCCACCCATGTGGCCACCGAGGTGTCCGATGACAGCCTGGCGCACGGCCTGCCGTCCGAATGGCTGCAGAGCCTGGTCGGCTTCCCCGTCGAGCACTACGTGCTTTACGAGGCTGGTCACTATGCCAACCGGGGGACCGTCCTGGTCGCCGTCGCCCGAGAGAACGGACTCGTCCATGTCTGAACCCAAGAAGCCCGGATCGAAGAAGCCCGGATCGAAGAAGCCCGGATCGAAGGAGCCCGGATCGAAGAGGCCGCGCCAGTCTTCCGACGCCGGCCGTGAGGCCGGGGACGCCGTCTTCGCCGCCCTCCTCGCCCGCGTGGGCGAGGGTGCGCCGAAGCCGCGTCTGGCCCCGACCCGTCGGGCGCTCGAACTGCTGGGTGACCCTCAGACCGTCTACCCGGTGATCCATATCACCGGCACCAACGGCAAGACCAGCACGAGCCGCATCACCGAGAGCATCGTGCGCGCCTACGGGCTGCGCACCGGACTGATGACGAGCCCGCACCTGGTGCGGCTCAACGAGCGCATCGTGATCGACGGGGAGTTCATCACCGATGAGGCCCTGGCCGCGAACTGGGCCGACATCGAACCCTTCCTGGCCATGGTCGACGCGGAGCTCGAGGCGGCAGGCGACGACGTGCTCACCTTCTTCGAGGCGCTCACCGTGCTGGCCTTCGCCTGCTTCGCCGACGCCCCCGTCGACGTCGCCGTGATCGAGGTCGGCATGGGCGGCGAGTGGGATTCCACCAACGTCGCCGACGGGCAGGTGGCCGTGTTCACGCCCATCGCCCTCGACCACACGCTCCGCCTCGGCAACACGATCGCCGAGATCGCCCGCACCAAGGCCGGCATCATCAAGCCGTCCGCCGCCGTGGTCTCCGCCCGGCAGGGCGAGGCGGCGCAGGCCGAACTCGAGCGGGCCGCCGAGCTGACCGAGTCGACCCTGGCCAGTGAGGGCGAGGATTTCGCCCTGCTCAAAAACCAGGTCGCCGTGGGCGGGCAGCTCATCTCGGTGCGCGGCCTCGCCGGCACCTACTCGGACCTGTTCCTGCCGCTGTACGGCACGCACCAGGCGCAGAACGCGGCCGTCGCGATCGCCGCCGTCGAGTCCTTCCTCGGGGCCGGCACCACGGCGCTCTCGCAGGACCTGGTCGAGGAGGGCCTCGCGCAGGTCACCTCGCCCGGACGCCTGCAACTGATCGGAATCGCACCGACCGTCCTGGTGGATGCCGCGCACAACCCGCACGGAGCGGCCGCCCTCAGCACTGCACTGGCCGACTACTTCGACTTCGACGAGATTGTGGCCGTGGTGGGCATCCTCACCGACAAGGATGCGACCGGCATCATCACCGCGCTGCAGTCCAAGGTGGTGCGGTTTCACGTCACACAGTCGCAGTCCGAGCGCGCGATCGGCGTCGACGACCTCGCCGACCTGATCGCCGACCTCGGCAGCGAGGAGACAACCGTCCGGTTCGACGACCTCGCGCAGGCCCTCGACTCCGCCAGGGACTGGGCCCTCGAGTCGCCCAAGCGGGCTGTGATCGTGACCGGGTCGATCACCCTCGTCGGCGAAGCCATCATTCTGGCCGACGCACGGGAATGGCTGGCGAAATGACGTCCGCTCCCCGCTCGGTGAAGCGCACGCTCGCGACGATCGTGCTCGGCTTCGAGGTCATCGTGGTTGCCCTCGCCGCCCTGGTGATCTTCGGTCTGCAGGCGTTGCCGCCGTGGCTCGCCCTCGGCGGGGGAGCCGTGCTCGGGCTGGCCATGGTCGCCGTGCTCGCGCTGCTCCGTTACGAGTGGGCCTACGTGGTCGGCTGGATCCTCCAGCTGATCATGGTGGCCGCCGGCTTCCTCAACCCGGCCATGTTCTTCGTCGGCGGCATGTTCGCCGCCATGTGGGCGTACTGCATGATCGCCGGCTCCCGGATCGACAACCAGAACCAGAACTTTCCCAACAACGAGAACAACGAGAAGGAGAACTCATGAGCACCCAGGTCCAGGAAACTCTCGTATTGGTCAAACCGGATGGCGTTGCCCGCAACCTCTCCGGCGAGATCCTGCGTCGCATTGAGCAGAAGGGGTACTCCCTCGTCGACGCGAAGCTCGTGCAGGCCGACAGGTCCCTGCTGGCCGAGCATTACGCCGAGCACCAGGGCAAGCCGTTCTTCGAACCTCTCGTGGAGTTCATGGAAAGCGGTCCGATCCTCGTGCTGCGCATCGCCGGCGAACGCGTGATCGAGGGCTTCCGCTCCCTGGCCGGCACAACCGACCCGACCACCGCGGCTCCCGGCACCATCCGCGGCGACTTCGGCCGAGACTGGGGCACCAAGGAGCAGCAGAACCTCGTGCACGGCTCCGACTCGCCCGAGTCGGCCGACCGCGAACTGGCCCTCTGGTTCGACTGACCCGTACCGACCGGGGAACAGCCACTGACCGGATGCTTGGAGGCGGCTGTTCTCGTCGGTACCAGATGTCGTTGCTTTGTGCACCAAGCGCACCGCTGTCGCAGAATGGCCGATGATGGCAGAGCCCCGCTGAGCATGTGCCGACATCCTCTTTGATTCGTCTGACTAGAAAGCCTCACCATGCCGCACGCCCGGAACCTCTGGTTCAATCTAGTCTGGGCAATCCCGCTGGCGATCATCCTGCTGGTCGCCGTCGTGCTCGCCGCCCGGGGCATCCGTTCCCTGCCGATGGCGCAGGAGTTCCTGGTCGACTTCCCGGGGGCCTCGCCGCTGCCGTCGTGGGCCCCCGTCGGCTTCCCCACGTGGCTGGCGTGGCAGCACGGCCTGAATGTTTTCTTCCTGCTCTTCATCGTGCGTTCGGGTTGGCAGATCCGCACGGCCGGGCGCCCGAGCATGTTCTGGACCCGGCGCAACACCGGCCTTTTTCGAACCCGACGTGCCCCCCGCCGGTTGGGTATCAACCTCTGGCTGCACCTCGCGGTGGATGCCCTTTGGGTACTCAACGGGATCGTCTTCTACGTGCTGCTGTTCGTCACCGGTCAGTGGGTGCGCATCGTGCCGGTCAGCTGGGACATCATTCCGAATGCGCTCTCGGCCGCCCTCCAGTACGCCTCGCTGGACTGGCCGATCACCGACGGCTGGGTGAACTACAACGCGCTACAAACTCTGAGCTACTTCAGCATCGTGTTCGTGGCCGCGCCGCTCGCCTTGGCCTCGGGCATCCGTCTGTCACCGCTCTGCACGTCGCGCCGGCTTGGAGAACTGATCCCGCTGCGCCCGACCAGGGCCGTGCACGTGGGCGTGATGGTCTTTTTCCTTGCATTCATCGTGATCCACGTCACGCTGGTGTTCGCCACCGGTGCCCTGCGCAACCTGAACCACATGTACGCGGCGCAGAGCGACGACGGCTGGACCGGATTCTGGATCTTCGCCGCATCCCTGGTCGTGATGCTCGTGGCCTGGGTCGCCGAGGGTCCCCGACTGCTGCGGGCGGTCGCCTCTCTCGGCGGAACCGTAACCACGCGCTGAGCCGCGGTGCTGGCTGAGCCGGCCGATGGCTGAGACGGTCGAAACCCGGTGGTTGTGTAACCCCCCCCCCCGGCCGGGGTCCCTCCCTGGCCTTGTCTTTGGTTGCCTGGGCCGCGTCGCGGGCCAGGGCTTCGGCGAACCGGCGGGCCTGATCGACCTGTTCGGGCAGGTGGGCGTCGACCCGGGCGGCGTCCGCCTGGGTCTCCCGGATGGCGTCGAAGTGACGACTTAGGCGTTCTAGCTGCTCACTGTATGAGGACTTCATGAGACAAACGTTACGGGCAGCCACTGACATTCCATGCCCCAGATCGGCACCCGTCAGCGCCCTGTGGATAACCTGATCAAACGCGTATTGTGGTGGAACGGAAGCAGCCGTCGCGGGGCGCGCAGCACGCATCCGTCGTCACGTAAAAGCGGAGATTTTCGGGAAACGCCGGTTGTGGCGCCTGGGGTGACCCGGTGTTTCCGGACAGTCCTCCTGAATTCAGGATTGGATAGACAAATGGAACACGAGAAACACAAACACTTCAGCCCGGAGTTTCGGGCTGCCGCGGTGGCCCGCGTCGCGGAGGGCGACAAATCGATCGTGAAAGTCGCCGCAGCGCTCGGGATCAACCACCGGACTCTGTGGACTTGGGTCAACGCCGCGAGGCTGAAGACCATCGATCCTGCTGGTGAGCTCACGCCGCAAGCCCGGAAACGGATCCGGGACCTGGAGAAGGAAAACGCCCTGCTGCGGAGGGATCTCGACTTCGAGAAAAAAGCGAAGGCCTTCTTCCTGGAACTCG
>NZ_SOHB01000004.1:0-20075 GCF_004403055.1 Cryobacterium sp. TMT1-19 | reverse complement strand
CCCTCGGCTCACCCGAACGGTGCTTCACCGCCGCGCAACGCCGGGCGATTCAGCTCCGCGACGGCACCTGCATCATCCCGGGCTGCAAAATCCCGGCCGCGATGACCGAGATCCACCACGTGATCCCGCACTCCGAGGGCGGACCGACGCACACCGACAACGGCGTGTGTCTGTGCTGGTGGCATCACCGCTACCTCGCCGCCTCCGGCTGGGCAATCCGGATGGTCCGCGGCGCCGTGCAGATCATGGCACCACCCTGGCTGGAGACCGGGGCCCGCAAATGGCGGAACGTGACCAAGTCCCGCACCCGGTTGACGGACGCGGTCGAACGGAAGAACGGATAGGGGGTCCCTGGCCCCTGGTCCCAGGTCTCGACATGCTCGACAGGCTCGACATGCTCGACATGCTCGACATGCGTCCGCTTTTTCACCCAGCGACAGTGGGACCGCTCCGCTTAGGCTGTAGGCATGGAATTCCGCTATCTCGGTTCATCAGGCCTGAAAATCTCCGAAATCACCTACGGCAACTGGCTCACGCACGGTTCGCAGGTCGAGAACGACATCGCCACGCAGTGCGTGCATGCCGCGCTCGACGTGGGGATCACCAGCTTCGACACCGCCGACGTCTACGCCAACACGAAGGCGGAGTCCGTTCTCGGCGACGCCCTCAAGGGCCACCGCCGCGAAAGCCTCGAGATCTTCACCAAGGTCTATTGGCCGACCGGCCCGCGCGGCCACAACGACGTCGGGCTGTCCCGCAAGCACATCATGGAGTCGATCAACGGTTCTCTGACCCGGCTGCGGACCGATTACGTCGACCTTTACCAGGCCCACCGCTTCGACACCGAGACCCCACTGGAGGAGACGATGCAGGCCTTCGCCGACATCGTTCGGCAGGGCAAGGCGCTCTATATCGGCGTCAGCGAGTGGACCGCCGCGCAGCTGCGAGCCGGCCACGCCCTCTCCCAGGAGTTGGGCTTCAGCCTGATCTCGAGCCAGCCGCAGTACTCGATGCTGTGGCGCGTCATCGAAGACGAGGTCGTGCCGACTTCGCGCGAGCTCGGCGTCGGTCAGATCGTCTGGTCCCCCGTGGCCCAGGGTGTGCTCACCGGCAAGTACAAGGCAGGACAGGCCCCGCCGGCCGGCTCGCGCGCCACCGACCTCAAGGGCGGCGCCGACATGATCAGCCGCTTCATGAACGACGACGTGCTCACCCGGGTGCAGAACCTTGAGCCGATCGCCGCCGACCTCAACCTGTCGATGGCGCAACTGGCCGTGGCCTGGGTGTTGCAGAACGACAACGTCTCGGCAGCCCTCGTCGGAGCTTCCCGCCCCGAGCAGGTGCGCGAGAACGTCGAGGCCGCGGGAGTGAAGATCCCGGCCGAGAGCATGAGGCAGATCGACGAGGTACTCGGCGACGTCGTGGAGCACGATTCCGCGATGACCGCGGCTACCGCACCGCAGAGCCGCCCGGCGTAGGGCAGGCTCGGCGTCACACTGCTCGGCCCGAACGAGAATCGCCGTTTGTGCCGAGAGTCGCCGCAACGGCGGGTACTCTCGGCACAAACGGCGACGGTCGCTGCGGTTTTCCTAGAGCAACATTTCTAGAGCAACATTTCTAGAGCACTATTTCTAGAGCACCTTCGACAGGAACGCCTGCGTGCGGCGGTGCTGCGGGTTCGTCAGGATCTCGTCCGGGTCGCCCGCTTCGACGACCACACCGCCGTCCATGAAGACGAGCGAGTCGGCGACCTCCTTGGCAAAGCCCATCTCGTGGGTGACCACGATCATGGTCATGCCCGATTTGGCCAGACCCTTCATCACGTCGAGCACCTCGCCGACGAGCTCAGGGTCGAGCGCACTGGTCGGCTCGTCGAAGAGCATGAGCTTGGGTTCCATCGCGAGTGCGCGGGCGATCGCCACCCGCTGCTGCTGCCCACCCGACAGGTGCGCCGGGTAGTAGTCGGCGCGTTCGGCCAGACCCACCCTGGCCAGCAAATCGAGAGCGCTCCGCTCCACCTGGGCCTTCGACAGCCCCTTCACCCGGATCGGCGCCTCCATCACGTTCTGTAGCGCCGTCATGTGCGGAAACAGGTTGAACCGCTGGAACACCATGCCGATGTCCCGTCGCTGACGGGACGCTTCCTTGGGTGCCATCTCGTAGAGCTTGCCGTTGGTCTCCCGGTAGCCGATCAGCTCGCCGTCGACGCTGAGCCGACCGGCGGAGAGCACCTCGAGGTGGTTGATGCAGCGCAGGAACGTGGACTTGCCCGACCCACTGGGCCCGACCAGGCACATCACCTCGCCACGCTTCACCTCGAGGGAGATGCTCTTGAGCACCTCGTTCGAGCCGAAGCTCTTCGATACCTGCTCGGCCAGAACCATGGGAGGAATCGTGACGGATGCCCCGGCCTGCGTGTTCACGTCGGTCATTTCACGCCTCCGGGGTGGGCTGGTGGATCGTTCTCGCGCGGCGGTGCGGTCACCGACGGCTGCCCGGAACCGATGACGGGGACGACCCCGGTGAGGGTTCCCGTTCCGGTGCCGACGGCATCCTTGCGATCCGGCTGCCGGTCGCCCACGCCGCGGGCGAACCGCTTTTCGAGGAAGTACTGGCCGACCATCAGGATGGACGTGAAGAACAGGTACCAGATCGAGGCCACGATCAAAAGCGGGATCGGGTTGAACGTCTCCGCGGAAATATCCCGCGACCGGGTGAACAGCTCGAAGCTGAACGGCACGGCGGTGACGAGCGACGTGGTCTTCAGCATCGAAATGACCTCGTTGCCCGTCGGCGGGATGATCACGCGCATCGATTGCGGCAGGATCACCCGCGTCATGGTCTGCGACCAGCTCATTCCGAGCGCCGTCGCAGCCTCCTCCTGGCCGCTGTCCACGGCCAGGAGGCCGGCGCGCACGATTTCAGCCATATAGGCCGCTTCGTTCAGGGCCAGCCCGATGATGGCGATGGTGAACGTGCTCAGTGCCGCGTTGGTCGAGAAGGACACCCACGGGTCCATGAACGGGATGCCGATGTCGATGCTCGAGTAGATCAGCGAGATCAGACCCCAGATCGTCAGCTGCACGTAAACCGGGGTGCCACGGAAGATCCACAGGTAGAACCAGGCCAGGCTCTTCACCACGGGGTTGGGCGAGAGCCGCATGACGGCCAGGATCACCCCGAGGACGATCGCGATGACCATGGAGTACACGGTCAGCTGCAGGGTCACGACGGCCGCCTGCGAGATGCGGCGGTCGAAGAGGTACTTGCCGACGGCGGGCCAGTCGTAGGCCGGCCGGAGCGCGGCGTCGACGACGATGGAGACGAAGACCACCACAAGCAGAATGGCGAACACCATCCTCCACGGATGCCGCAGCTTGATGGCCTTGATCGGCACCGATGGGGCCGGTTCCCCGGGCGGGCGGGTTGCCCCGCCCGCCTTCGGTGGAGTCGTGGTGCTCATACGTTATCCGTTCGACGCGGCGTTGATCGTGATCGTCTCGATCGCACCATCCGCGACGCCCCACTCGTCGAGGATGTCACCGTAGGTGCCGTCGTCGACCATGGACTGCAGCGCAGCCTGCACGGCCTTGGTCAGCTCGGAGTCCTTGGCGACCACGATGCCATAGGGCGCCACGTCGAAGGTCTCTCCGGCCGGCTGCAGCTTGCCCTCGGTCTGGGCGATCGCGTAGAGAGTGACGGGCGAGTCGGCGCTGAGCGCGTCGGCCTGGCCCAGCACGACCGCGTTGGTGGCCTGGTCCTGGGTGTCGTACTTCAGCTTGTCGATCGCCGGCTTGCCGGCCGCGACGCAGGCGTCACTCTTGGCCGGCACTTCGTCGGTGTCCTCATACGTGGTGGCCTGCACGGCGACCTTCAGCCCGCAGGCGTTGTCCGGGTCGACGTCGTTGCCGACGGCCGAGGCCCACTGGATGCCGGCGACGAAATAGTTGACGAAGTCGACCTGCTTCTCCCGCTCGACGTTGTCAGTGAAGGAGGACACGCCGATATCGGCCTTGCCGCCGGTCACGCTCGGAATGATGTTGTCGAATTTCGCGACCTGGAATTCCGGCTCCAAGCCGAGCTTGGCTGCGACGGCCTCAGCGATCTCGATGCCCCAGCCGATCGGCTCACCGGCTTCGTTCTTGAACTCGTTGGGAGCGTAGGTCGGGTCGGTCCCGATGACGAGCGTGCCGGAGTCGGCCACCTCGGCGGGAAGCATCGCGGCGGCGGCGTCGTCCACGGCGATCTCGCTGGCGGAGGAGTCGGCCGTCGCTCCGCCCGTGGTGTCCGTGGAGTTGTCAACGCAGCCGGTGAGCAGGAGTGCCGTGACGGCGGCGAGAGCCGGGAGCAGGTATTGAGCGCGCATTGCGTAACCTTTTTCGTGGTTGTCGGATGTGTCTGGTTCGTCTTTGAGGTCCGTTAACGGAATTCGACAAAAGCGAGCATATAACAGCACGCTCACGCGGATTCCGTGCGCAGATAACGTTTTGGGCCAGCCCTACTGAGCGTGGACAGGCTTCCCCGAGTCTCAGTATGACCGGAAGCGTGTTTCGCGCGGATTTCACGCCCGAGGGTCGCCCGTCGCGACCGGGCGGCCCGGCAGGTTGGACCACTGCGACCACGAGCCGGGGTAGAGCGCCGGTGAGAACCCGGCGATGGCCAGAGCGGCCGCCTCGTGCGCGGCGGTGACGCCGGAGCCGCAGTAGACGCCCACCCTGCCGCCCGCCGTGACTCCGAGCGCCTCGAACCGGGCGCGCAGATCGGCGGCCGGGAGGAAGCGCCCGTCGAGGGTGAGGTTGTCGGCCGTGGGCGCGCTGATCGCGCCGGGGATGTGGCCGGCCCGAGGATCGATCGGCTCCGTGTCTCCGCGGTAGCGCTCCGCAGCGCGGGCGTCGAGGAGCGCGCCGGTCTGCGCGAGCGCGGCGGCGGCATCCGTGTCGAGCACAGGCAGCACCCCGTCGGAGAGGGTGATCGTGCCCGGACGGACCGTTTCCGCGCTCAGCTCTGTTGTGGCCAGCTCGCCGACCGCGAGCGGCAGGCCGGCGGCGCGCCAGGCGGCGAGCGCCCCGTCGAGAAGCAGCACGTCGCGCACCCCGGCGTGACGCAGCAGCCACCAGGCACGGGCTGCCGACACCCCGCCCAGGTCGTCGTAGACCACGACCGTGTCGCCGTCACGAAGCCCCCAGCGGCGCGCGGCTGCCTGCAGCGTCGCACGGGTGGGCAACGGATGCCGCCCGTCGGCCGGTTCGCCGGGCCGGGCCAACTCGGTCTCCAGGTCGACGTACACGGCGCCGGGGATGTGGCCGGCCCGGTATTCGTCCGGCCCGGGCGGGCCACCCAGCCTCCAGCGCACGTCCAGCACCCGAACGTCGCTTCGGGACTCAAGCATGGCTGCCAATTCGTCGGCCGTGATCAGTATTCGCACGCGCTCACGCTACCTCGGCGGACGTAGACTTGAGTAAGTGAGCAGCTATTGGACCCTTTTGAAGACTCCGGGCGTTGCTCGCGTCATCGCCGCACAACTGACAGCTCGGTTCCCCTTTGGGATGCTGTCGCTCGCGTTCCTGATCCACATCGAGCAGGTCTTCGACTCCTATGGCGCCGCCGGCCTCGTGCTGGGCGCCATGAGCATCGGCCAGGCCGTCGCCGGGCCGCTCACCAGCCGACTGATGGGCCGCTGGGGCATGCGTCCGGTGATCACGGCCACCCTCGTCGTCTGCGCGACCTCCATCGTGACAATGGCTCTGGTCAGCATGCCCATTTATGTTCTGATGGCCGTGGGGCTCATCGCCGGGTTGTCCACACCGCCGATTCAGCCGGCCGTGCGCACCATCTACCCGAAGATCGTCAACTCCCGCCAGCTCACGCCGCTGTTCTCGCTCGACGCGTCGGCCCAGGAGATCATCTGGGTGCTGGGCCCGGTGATTGCCACGTTCGTGGCCATCCAGGTCAGCCCGGTCGCCGGCATCCTGCTCGCCGCCATCTTCCTCATCGGCGGCGGCGTCTGGTTTCTGGTGCTGCCCGAGGTCAGCCGGGTGCGCATCCCCCGTAGCCGCCGCAAACTCGGCGTCGTTCTCAAACGCCCGGCGGTCATGCTCAGCACCATCGTCGGCTTCATGCTGGTAGCCGCCTGCGCCTCGGTCGAGGCGGGTGTGGTGGCCGCGTTCGGGCACGGCAGCGCGGACTCGGGCTGGGTGCTCGGCATCTTCGCTCTCGGCTCGCTGATCGGCGGGCTCGCCCTCGGCCACGCCCCGATCGGCCCTTGGGCGTTGGCCGCACGGATGCTCATCGTCACCGTCGGCCTCGGGCTCGCCACCCTCGGGCTCAGCTTCTGGTGGCTGGCCGCCACCCTGCTGCTGGCGGGAATCGGAATCGCGCCGGCCTTCGCCGTTCTGTTCGGCATCGTGTCCGCGAGCGTCAAGTTCAGTGACACCGCGGAGGCCTACGGCTGGGTGGGCACCGGCCAGCTGATGGGCGCCGCCCTGGGTTCCGCCATCGCCGGTTTCATGATCGACCAGAGCGGCGCCACGGCGGCCATCCTGGTCGCGGCCGGCTTCGCGGGGCTCGGCACGATCATCCCCGCGCTCGGCCGGCGCTGGCACCCCGACCTGCGCGGCCGCGATGCGAGCCCGCTCCCCGACACCGCACCGATCCAGGTGCAGGTCTCCTAGCCGCCTCCGCTCATCGCGCGGTGAACCGACACAATTGCGAGGTTGAGCGTCGCGCGCACCCCTCAATCGTGTCGGTTCACGCCTCGGCGCAGTAGGACGAGGTTAGATGGGGGGATGACGCTCTCACCGTTACTTCCCCTGCATGACGGACACGGTATCCCCCAGCTCGGTCTCGGCGTGTACAAGATCGCGGATGCCGCGGCGGCCGACGCTGTGCAGGTCGCCCTGGAGGCCGGTTACCGCCACATCGACACCGCGGCGCTCTACGACAACGAGACCGGCGTCGGCCAGGGTATCGCCCGCTCCGGCCTGCCCCGTGAGGACGTGTTCGTCACCACGAAGGTCTGGAACGACCAGCACGGCTACGACAAGACCCTGCGCGCCTTCGACGTGAGCCTCGGCAAACTCGGCTTCGACTACGTCGACCTCTTTCTGATCCACTGGCCCGCACCCCGCCAGGACCTCTTCGTCGACACCTGGCGCGCCCTCGAGACGCTGCGCGCCTCAGGTCGCGCCCGGTCGATCGGGGTGTCCAATTTCCAGCCGCACCACCTGGACCGTCTGCTGGCCGAAACGGATGTCGTTCCGGTCCTCAACCAGGTGGAGCTGCACCCGTGGCTGCAGCAGTGTACCGTGCGCGAGTACGACGCGGTGCACGGCATCCTCACCGAGGCCTGGTCGCCGTTGGCCCGCGGCCGCGCGATCGGCAACGAGACCCTCGACGCCATCGGCGCCCGGCACGGCAAGACGGCCGCACAGGTGGTCATCCGCTGGCACCTCGAGCTGGGCAATGTGGTGATTCCGAAGTCGGTGACACCGGTGCGCATCCGGGAAAACTTCGACGTCTTCGACTTCACACTCAACGCCGGCGACCATGCCGCCATCGCCGCCATCGACGCCGGCCAGCGCACCGGCAGAGATCCCGACGACCTGGACTGAATCTCAGCTCGACCCGGATCGGTGCCCGCGGGTCGCGCTTAGGGCCCCGCGCCACTCTCCCGCGCCCCTCTCCCGCACCCCTGACGAATTCGACGGAGATTTCGACCGAAACCCGCCCAAACAAGCCGGAAACCGGCTTCAACCCAAAAATCTCCGTCGAATTGGTTCGCCGGAGCCGCAGTGCCTTGCGACAATGCCGCCTCCACAGGTCCGCGCGAGAGTCCCCGTTCCGGTCGAGAGCGACCCGCGGAACTGGCACTCCCGACCGGACAGGTGCTACCAGCGGCGGTGGATCTGCTCGCGCAGCATCCGGTCGTAGATATCCTGCACGCCCTCGTTGAGCCCGAGGCTGAGCGGGGCGACCGAACCGGCAGCGGCGTTGCCGCGAGCCTGCTGCACCGATCGGGCCCCGGGGATGACCGAGCTGATGCCGTCAATCTGGGCCACCCAGGCCAACGCGGCCTGCGCGGGCGTGAGCTCCTCGGTCAGGGAGCCCACGAGCGCCCCGAACTCCGCGGCGGCTGCCAGGCCGGTCTCATAGTCCACACCGGAGAAGGTCTCGCCGACGTCGAAGGCGCTGCCGTCGCGGTTGTAGTTGCGGTGGTCGTTCGCCGCGAAGGTTGTTTCCCGGGTGTACTTTCCGGTCAGCAGGCCGCTCGCCAACGGAACGCGGGCGATGATGCCCACACCGGCGGCGCGCGCGGCCGGCACGACGGCCTCGAGCGGCTTCAGCCTGAACGCATTCAGGATGATCTGCACGCTGGCCAGGCCGGGCCGTTCGATGGCTGCGAGAGCCTGGTCGCAGGTCTCGACGCTCACCCCGTAGCCGGCGATGGCTCCCTCGGCGACGAGTGTGTCGAGCGCGTCGTAGACCTCGTCGGATTCGATCACGTCGCTCGGCGGGCAGTGCAGCTGCACGAGGTGCAGGGTGTCCATGCCGAGGTTCGTGCGGGACCGGTCGGTCCAGGCCCGGAAGTTGGCGAGCGTATAGTTCTCGGCCAGCTGGTCGACCCGTCGGCCCATCTTGGTGGCCACGGTGATGCCGGCGGCGGCGTCGCTGCCGGCCAGGAATCGACCGATGATCTGCTCGCTGCGGCCATCGCCGTAGACGTCGGCGGTGTCGAAGAAGGTGACGCCGGCGTCGACGGATGCCGCGAGCACCGCGGTCGCGTCGGCCTCCGACACGTCACCCCAGTCCGCTCCCAGCTGCCAGGTGCCCAGCCCGATCACGGAGACGATTCGGCCGGTTTTTCCGAGGGTTCGTGTGTCCATTTCTCCAGCCTAGCCACGGAAGCCAAAGCGGAAGCCGTGACCGACGAGGCAGCAGCCGCGGACAAGGCCCCGGCCCCGGCTCTGTCGTCCGCGTCGATGACCCGGGCCAGTGCCCGGGCGAGCCGCGGCCGGATGAGATGGTCGTTCGCTTCGACGCGGTGCATGGTGACGTGGCGCATCCGTTCGATCACCGTCATGGAGCCGGCCGCGATGAAGGCGTCCAGCACACCGTAGACCACGTCGACCGGCACTCGCACGGCCGCGATGTCGCTGACCACGGTCTGCGATTCGATGCAGTGCTCCAGCGATTTCACGAACGGGGTCCAGTCGCGCTCCGTCAGCTCGAAGATGCCCTTCGGCAGCAGCCGTGCGATGATGGCCGCGTTCGCGAGAGTGAACTCCTTGTTCAGCCGCAGGAAATCGTAGGCGCGCAGGTAGGCGTTCACCCGGGCCCGCACCCAGCGGTCACCGATGTCGGTCGGCGACAGATAGACCGGCGGCCCCACGAGCACCACCCGGGACACCTGGGTTCGACGGGACGCGCGGGTGCGGGGCATCGCCGCCAGCCGGGCCGCGATCAGGCTGCCGAGGGAGTGGCCCACCAGGATGAACGGCTCGCGGAGCTTCAGCGACCGGATCGTGGTGGCCAGGGCCTCGACGTGGTCCTCGAGCCGATACTCGCACCCCTCGGGGATCGGCGATTCGCCGAAACCCAGGATGTCGACGGCGATGACCCGGTGCCTGGGCACAAGCAGTGGCACCAGTTCCCGGAACGTTTCCGAGGAGGAGGCGATGCCGTGCACGAGGATCACGACCGGACCGGTTCCCTCATCGATTGCGATGTGCAGCAGCGGCGGGCGTGACCAGCCGAGCCGTTCGCAGAGGGTCGCCCACCAGGTCATGGTTCCAGTATCGCCGTGAACGGCGTCCCCGATCCATTCGGCGACCGGTGTAAGCGGCGCATGCACGCGAAGCGCGCGCCGCATGCCGAGACTCGATTGTGATCCAGAGCCGGCGACAGCGGTCGTACAGTGGGGCCATGAAGCGTTTACCCGCGATCGCTGCGGTACTCCTGAGTACACTGCTGCTGACCGGATGCTCCGTGCCCGGCGCTTCCACCGACTCCGGCGGCCCCGCCACGTCCCCGGGCCTCGCCGAACCGGGCGTCGTCAATCCGGGGACCGTCACACCCGGCGCCGAACCCGGCGAGTCTCTCGACTCGCGCACCTTCCCGGACGGCAGCACGGGCGAGATCGCCTCCAGCAAGCGCGACGTGATCACCACCGGGATGGTGTCGATCACCGTGAAGGACCCGATCGCATCCGTGCAGGATGCCGTCACCATCACCGAGCAGGCCGGCGGTCGGATCGATAGCCGCACCGAGAACCCCGCCACCGGCAACCAGCCGGCGAGCGCGAACCTCACCCTGCGCATCCCCTCGGATGAGCTCGACCGCACGCTGGCGGAGCTGAAGCAGCTCGGCACCGTCAACTTCGTGTCGCTCAACGCCTCGGACATCACCCAGCAGACCCAGGACCTCGATGCCCGGATCACCTCGCTGCAGACCTCGGTCGACCGGTTACTCGCCCTGATGACGAGCGCCACGAACACGACCGACCTGATCGCCGTCGAGAACGCGCTGGCCGAGCGGCAGAGCGAGCTCGAGGGGTTGCAGGCGCAGCGGGACTACCTGTCCGACCAGGTTGATTTCTCGACCATCACGCTCGACCTGTACTCGACCGGCACAGTGGATCCCGGCACCCCGGACGACTTCTGGGATGCCATCGCGGCCGGCTGGAACGCCCTCCTGACAGCCCTCGGTACCGCGATCGTGGCCATCGGCTTCGCGCTGCCCTGGCTGCTCGCTCTCGGCCTGGTCGCAGCAATCGTCTACCTGGTGATCCGGTTGGCACGCAAGCGGCGCACGCCTGCGTAAACTTATTTGGTGTACACGTCTACCGAACTCTCCCCGCTCGGTGACGAGCTGCTCGAACGCATCCGTTCTCGTGCCGCGAAGCATGACCGGGACAATACGTTCCCCGCCGACGATCTGGCCGACCTGATCGCCTGCGGTTACCTCCGCTCGCTCGTGCCTGTCTCCCATGGTGGCCTCGGGCGCAGCGTGCAGCAGGTCGCCGATGACCAGATCCGGCTCGCCGCCCACGCCCCGGCCACGGCCCTCGCCGTCAACATGCACCTCGTCTGGACGGGCGTGGCTCTCACCCTGCATCAGCGCGGCGACGACAGCCTCGATTGCGTGCTGCACGGCGCCGCCGCGGGCGAGATCTTCGGCTTCGGCGTGAGCGAGCCGGGCAACGACCTCGTGCTCTCCGATTCGATCACGACGGCCACCCCGCAGCCAGGCGGCGGCTACCGGTTCACCGGCACCAAGATTTTCACCACGCTCTCCCCGGCCTGGACCCGGCTCGGCACCATGGGGATCGACCGGGACTCCGTCGACGGCCCGAAAATCGTCTGGGCGTTCATCGATCGGGGCGACCCGGGCGTCAGTCAGAAGAATGATTGGGACACCCTGGGCATGCGAGCCAGCCAGAGCCGCAGCACCGTGCTCACCGGCGCATCCGCCCGCCCGGAGCAGGTCTTCCGGCGGCTGGATCCCGGGCCGAACCCTGACCCGCTGATCTTCGCGATCTTCGCCAATTTCGAGATCCTGCTGGCTGCCGTGTACACCGGCATCGGCCGGCGCGCGGTCGAGCTGGCCGTGCTGGCGGCGAAGCGGCGCACGTCGCTCAAGCACGACGGCCGAACCCTGGCGCAGGACCCGGACATCCGTTGGCGCGTCGCGGAGGCCGCGATGATGATGGATGGCCTGTACCCCCAGCTCGACGCCCTCGCCCACGATCTCGCCACTCAGGCCGACCACGGCCCGCGGTGGTTCCCGCTCCTGTCGGGTCTGAAGTATCGCGCCACCGAGACCGCGCGCCTGGTCGTCGACCAGGCGCTGCGGGTCAGCGGCGGCTCGTCGTACTTTGCCGGGAACGAGCTCGGGCGACTGTACCGCGACGTTCTTGCCGGGCTCTTCCACCCGTCCGACGCCGAATCGGCGCACGCCACCGTGGCTGCCGCCTGGCTGGGTCCGCTCGATGTCTGATGTCACCCGCGCGATCAACGTCTTCGACAGCGCCGCCTACACCCGCTCGGTCCTCGACCTCACCATGCGGCTCGCGGAGGTCATCTTCGCGGCCGGCGCCGGAGCCGAAGACGCCACGGCCGCCATGGAAGCCATCACCCGCGCCTACGGGCTGAGGGGAACCGAGGCCAACGTCACGCACACGATCATCGCGCTCACCCACGAGGACCCGGCCACGCACGAGTCCATCACCCGGAGCCGCAACGTCAAGTACCGTTCGCTCAACTACAGCAAGCTCGCGGCCACCTCCGAGCTGATCGCCGAGATCCTCGACTCGCCGCCGGATGTCGCCGATGCCCGCAAACGCCTGGCCACCATCGTCAGCGCCAAGCCGCAGGTACCGGCCCTGTACCGCCGGCTGGGCTGGAGCCTCGTCGGAGCCGGGGCCGCCGTGCTCATCGGCGGCGGGCTGGTTGTCTGCGTCGCCGCCTTCGTCGCCACCTTCTTCATCGACCTGATCACGACCTCGCTCGACCGCCGGCAGGTTCCCGTCTTCTACCAAAACGTGGTGGGCGGGGCGATCGGGCCGATTGTCGCCGCGATCGTCGCACTCATCGACACCTCGGCGAATCCGTCCCTGGTCGTCATCGCGACCATCATCATGCTCCTGGCCGGCGTCACCACCTTCGGCGCGGTCCACGACACACTGTCCGGCTTCTACCTGACCGGCACGGCACGGATGATGGAGGCCCTGTTGATCACGGGCGGCCTGGTCACCGGCGTGGCCGGGGCGTCACTGCTGGTGGCCCGCTTCGGGTTCCAATTGCGCGTCGATGCCAACCTCACGCCGACTCTGGCCGACTTGCCCGTGATGCTCGCCGCCGCCATGGTCATCGTCGCCGGTTTCGGCCTCGCCGTGCAGGTGCCGTGGCGGGCGTTCTGGGTGGTCTGCCTGCTCGGCGCCGTCGCCGAGCTGCTCTATCTGGGTGGGGCGAGCGCCGGCTTCGGCCTGGTCTGGTCGTCGGCTCTCAGCGCCATGGGTGTCGGTCTGCTGGCCGCGATCGCGGCCCGGATCGTGCGCACTCCCCCGCTGGTGATCGTCGTTTCCGCGCTCGTCCCCCTCGTTCCGGGGCTGATCCTGTTCCGCGGCCTGCTGCAGCTGTCCGACGGCAACATCGACGGCCTGCTCAGCATGCTGACCGCCGGTGCCGTGGCCGCTGCGCTGGCGGCGGGCGCCATCCTCGCCCAGTACGTGGTGCAGTTCGTCTGGGGTCCGGCGCGCAGGCTTCAGCGCCGCTTCGTGGGGCCGCTGATGGCTCTGCCCGTTCGGCTCGGCCGCGGCCCCGGCACCCGGATCTGACCCGGTGGACGAATCAAGCGGTTCCGGCTAGTTGGGAATATCCGCTTCGCCCTGCGGGTCTTCGGTCTCCTCCTCAACGAAGCGGTAAGGGATCGGTTCCTCGGTTTCGTGGCCGATCCGGAAACTGCGGCGCACGGTTGAGCCGTCTTCCGTCTCCTCAAGCACGACCTCCTGCTGGTACTCGCCGTTCACGTACTCGAGTTTCCGGGGCGTGCCGGCGGCGATCACGTTGGGTCCGTAGAAAATGGCCTCGTAGGTGGTCATGTCGCTCATATTTGGATCCCTTTCTCCGGGTGGAGACGTCTGCCTCCCTGGCGGGGCGCGTCGGTCTCAGCCTACGGCCGGGCGCGCAAGTTGCACAGGCCCGGGTGCCGGTGCGAGCGGGAAGGTGCCGTTTCGCGGCAACCCGCGTAGGGTCGAAGTCACGGTGCCGCTGGGGCTCGGTTCGAAGGAGTACACATGGCTGACAAATCACCCAAGAAGGACGCATCCAAAAAGGTTGCCGGCAAGTCCTTGAAGGAGAAGCGTGCCGACAAGCACGCCAAGGCGAACGAGACGACCGAGAAGGCGCGCAAGGCCTAGCGCCTGCTCCACGATTAAACTCAGGGTGTTGCCGCGCTAGCCGCGGCAACACCCTTTTATGTTCCGAAAGGACCTGCCGATGACCCTTCCCGCCATGGACACCCAAGTGAGCTACCCGGCCGGGCAGACCGAGAGCACCGCGACGGTGCTGCACGTCGAGCCGCTCCCGACCGGACTGCTTGCCGTGCTCCTCGACACCACCCCCGTGCACCCGGTCGACGCGGGTTGGCCCGACCAGGGTCCCGACCGGGCCGTGCTGCGCGCCCAGGGAATCGAGCTGCCGGTGCTGGACTGCGTCGTCGGAGCAACGGACGGGTCGGCGCTGCATCTCGGCCGGGACATCCCGGTGCCGAAGGGAACGCCCGGCTGGGCGTTCGTCGTGGCCCACATCGTGCAGCCCCATGCCGCCCTGATCGAGGGGCAGCCGGTCGACGCCGTCGTCGACACCGGCTACCGGCGACGGATGTCCGCGGGCCACACCGCGTGCCACCTCGCCTCCCTCGCCCTCAACCTGGCTCTCGCAAACCGGTGGAAGAAGGACGTGCGCACCGACGCTCTCGGCAGCCCCGACTTCGACGGCACCGCGATCGACGTGTCCCTCATCGGTGAGAACGAATCCGTGGACACCTACCGGCTCGGCAAATCCCTGCGCCGCAAGGGCTTCGTCACCGAGGAACTGGCCGACCAACTGGCCGAGATCGAATCGATGCTGAACACCTCTCTCGCCGGGTGGGTGGCTACGGACGCGAGCGTGCGCATCGACCGGGACGGCCCACTGCTGACCGACCGCCGGTACTGGGTCTGTGAGCTGCCGGCACACGACGTGCGCATCCCCTGCGGCGGCACCCACGTTTCCTCCCTGGCCGAGCTCGGTGCCGTGCGCGTGGCGCTGTCCACAACCGACGTGGAGGGCACGACCGTGCTCACCATGGAGACGTTCGTCGGCCGATCGGCGCTCGGCGGCTGAGGCCGGCGCAGGTCGGCACGTGAACTCGGCTTGGATCAGAAACTCTCATTTCGGAGATTTTTGCGACACGCCTTTCACCCCGGCGCACCACGCCGCATGAACCGAAAATCTCCGAGTTCGGCGACGGAATGGCTCGTCGGCCTGAAGACGAAGACAGAAAGAAGAAGGCCCCCGGTTTCCCAGGGGCCTGCGACTGACGATTGTCACTATCTCGGTGGAGCTAAGGAGATTCGAACTCCTGACCTTCTCATTGCGAACGAGACGCGCTACCAACTGCGCCATAGCCCCTAACCGCTTATGCAGAATATCACGCGCGGCGACCGAGTTTCGCCGAACCGCCCGCTAGAGCCCGAATGGGCCCGGGTTCGGTCAGCCGACGGCGCGGCGACGGCGCAGCACGTCGTCGAGGTCGCTCATGCCGGGAGCGGTGTCTCCGACGACCCCCATCGACGCGAACCGGCTCGCTGCGGGCACGGCCGGAGTATTCTCGCGACCGGGCGCCGCACGCGTGAGCGGGGTGACGGCCACCTCGAGGGCCGCGGCCCGGCGGGCGAGTTCCGCCTCTGCGGCTACCTTCCGCAGCTCGGCGGCGGCATCCACGGATGCCATCGCCGCCTGGGCGACGGATCCGCGCGACAGGTGCATCGGCCGAGGCAGCGGCAGCGGCGTCCAGCTCGGAGCGACGACCGGCGTCTCCTCGAGGTGCACGGACTCGAAGGCCTGCCCGACGCGGGCGGAGGGGTAGCTGACCTCTGAGCCATTCGCGGCGGCAGCGTGCTGGTGGGCGCGGCGAGATGTGCGGGCGAGGCGCGACAGCGCCCCGACAGCGAGCGCGACCGTAGCCAGGCCGGCGAGGACTGCGGTCCAGGCTCCGCCCGCTGCCACCGCGAGAACCCCGGAGACGAAGAAGAGGATGCCCCCGAGCAGGATCAGGGAGGTCAGCGCTCGCACCCGGCGCAGACGCAGAGCGCGAGCGCGACCCGGCGATCCGGCCACGACCCCGGCGCCCACGGCGCCGGCACGCACGGCGGAAGCCTGGGCAGCGACCTCTCGAGCGGCAGCGGCGCGGTTTGTGGCGGCCAGGGCCGCGGCGGAGCGCCGGGCGGACGCGGCGGCATCCGTCACCGCCTTCGCCTCGGCTCGGGCATCGTCTTCGGCCTGGGCCAGCAGCTTGCGTTGGGTCAGGACGGTTCGGGCATTCGCTTCGAGCCGCACCTGCTGGGGCACCTCGGACGTCTCCGCCAGAATGCGCATGGTCTGCTGCAAGCGAACAGCGTTGCGCTCGGTGGTGAGGTACTGGCGTCGGCGCGCCCAGGTCGGCATGAGATAGGTCACCCACAGGGCAGCCGCGACCGCAATCATCACTCCCCCGCCCAGGATCTCGCTACTCATAATCTCTAAGGTAAGAGGGCCGTAGCCATGCGGTGATGATTATCGAGGGTGTGTCACGGGCAATTCCCGCACTCATCGGTCACTCACCGTCAACGGATGCGCGGCCGCGGCCCGATCGACGTCCGTCACCCGGGCGGCGTCGGCCGGCGCCTGGCCGAACTGCCAGCGGTGCAGCACGCCCTGGCGCACCTCTTCGGCCACCAGCCCGAAGCAAAAATGGTCGCGCCAGTCGCCGTTAATGTGGATGTACCGGCGACGCAGACCCTCGTAGCGGAAGCCGAGTTTCTCCACGACCCGCAGCGAGGGCACGTTCTCGGGTCGGATGCAGATCTCCATGCGGTGCAGCCCGAGCTGGCCGAAGCAGTAGTCGGTGGCCAGGGCTACGGCTGTGGGCGTGATCGCCTTCCCCGCGAATTCCTCGCCCACCCAATAGCCGATGGTGGCCGACGACAGGGAGCCCCAGGTGATCGACGACACGTTGAGCTGGCCGGCCAGCTCGCCCTGGTATTCGACCAGGAACGGCAGCCCGCTGCCGGCACGAGAGTGCGCAAGCAGGCTGCGGATGCTGGCGCGGGTGTCGAAGGACATCGGCGCATAGGGGCTGGTGGCCTCCCAGGTGCGCAGCCAGCCCCGGTTCTCCATCAGGGAACGGTCGAGGTTGCGGTCGTCGCGCAATCGGATCGGTCGCAGTGTGACGGGACCCTCATGAAGCGTCGGTATTGCGATCGCCACAGTGTGCCCGTCTACTCAATGCCGAAATGGTGTTTCCTTAATCTACCGCGCGTGTTTTAGTCGAGAGTGGCGACGAACTCGTGCAGCCAGGGCCGCAGGTCCGGTCCGAGGTCCTCGCGGTCGACGGCAAGCTGCACAATGGCCTTGATGTAGTCGAGGCGGTCGCCGGTGTCGTAGCGGCGGCCACGGAAAATGACCCCGTACACGCCGCCGCTGGTGACCGGGTTCAGCGCCATCTCCTGCAGCGCGTCGGTGAGCTGGATCTCGTTACCCTTGCCCGGCTGGGTGCGCTCGAGCACCTCGAAGACCTCGGGGCGTAGCACGTAGCGGCCGATGATGGCCAGGTTCGACGGGGCATCCTCGGTGCTGGGCTTCTCGACCAGCCCGGTGACCCGCACCACGTCGGGATCGTCGGTGGCCTCGACCGCGGCCGCTCCGTAAAGGTGGATCTGTGAGGGCTCCACCTCCATCAGGGCAATGATGCTGGTATTGCGCGTGCTCTGCTCGGCGAGCATCTTCGACAACAGCGGGTCGCGCGCGTCGATGATGTCGTCACCGAGCAGCACCGCGAACGGTTCGTTGCCAACATGCATCTTGGCCCGCAGCACCGCGTGGCCGAGGCCCAGCGGGTCACCCTGGCGTACGTAGTGGATGTCGGCCAGGTCGGTGGCGTGGTTGACCTTCTCCAGTCGGCTGTGGTCGCCCTTTTTCTTCAGGATCGCCTCGAGTTCGGTCATGCGGTCGAAGTGGTTTTCCAGCGCGTTCTTGTTGCGCCCGGTGACCATCAGCACGTCGGTCAGGCCCGCGGCCACGGCCTCCTCCACCACGTACTGGATCGCCGGTTTGTCGACGACCGGCAGCATCTCCTTCGGCATGGCCTTGGTGGCCGGAAGAAAACGAGTGCCCAGTCCTGCAGCAGGAATGACGGCTTTGGTAATTGGTGTCCCCATGGTCCCTACGATATCGGCATCTAGGATGAGATATATGGATTCCGATATCGGTCACCGAAAGCGCGCGCTTCGCGCCGAGCTGCGGGAGCGCCGCCAGAACCTGACCTCGGTCGAGCGGGAGGCCGCGACGGCCGGATTCACTCAGAATCTGCAGAGCATCTCTCTGGATCTGTCGGCCCGGTCCATCTCCTGCTACCTGTCCTCCCGCAACGAACCGGACACCCGCCCGTTCGTGAACTGGGCGGAGGCCCAGGGCATCCGGGTGCTGTTTCCGGTGTCCCGCGATGACGGACTCCTCGACTGGACCGTCGGCGAGGACCAGACCGAATTCGAGGGTCTCTCGGGCGCCCCCGAGGCAGGCGGCAGCCTGCTGGGCCCGATCGCGATCAACGACGTTGACCTCATCATCGTGCCGGCCGCCGCCGTCGATGCGACCGGCCTGCGCATGGGCTGGGGTCGCGGCTACTACGACAAGACCCTAGGCTCGATGGAGAAGTGCCCGCCGGTGTATGCCGTCGTCTTCGACAACGAATTCGTCGACGAGGTGCCCCGCGAGGTTCACGACCAGCCGGTCGACGGCCTGGTCACCCCCACGCGCATCATCGCGTTCTGATCGGCCCTCCCCCTACTTCCTGTTCAACGAAAGCCATTTCATAATCGGAGATTCCGGCCCACGGGCCGGTCCCCCATCGGAGTTCCAGTGCCTACCTATTCCTACCGCTGCACCGAGTGCGACACCGCGTTCGACATCCAGCAAGCATTCACCGACAACTCGCTCACCACGTGCCCGACCTGTGGCGGCAAGCTGCGCAAGGTCTTCTCGTCCATCGGCGTGACCTTCAGCGGTTCCGGCTTCTACAGCAACGACGCCCGGTCGGATGCGAAGCGCTCGCTCGAGCGCTCGTCGAAGACCCCGGACAAAAAGTCAGACAAGAGCTCAGACGCGAAGTCGGGCGATTCCGGCTCCGGCACCGGTTCCGGCTCCTCCAGCGAGAAGTCCGCGGCCCCCGCGAAAGACAGTTCCGGCCCGACGAAAGTCGCAAGCATCAGCACCAGCAACACGCCCGCGTCCGCCGCGAAGGCCTCCTAACCCCCAGCACCTCACCGCCTCAGCACCTCAGCACACCACTCGCCTGTCCCGGCGCCGAGACCTCACCGGAGTATCACCATGATCCAGGGCTTCAAAGAATTCATCATGCGCGGCAACGTCATCGAGCTTGCTGTCGCCGTGGTCATCGGCGCGGCGTTCACCGGGGTGGTCAGCGCGATCGTCACGGGCATCTTCAACCCGCTGATCGCGGCGATCTTCGACTCGGAGAGCCTGGCGGAGGCGATGGTCATCGGCCTTCCCGGCGGGGGCGGCCTGTCGTTCGGTCTCGTGCTCGCCGCGGCCATCAACTTCCTGCTGGTCGCGGCCGTCGTCTATTTCGTCTTCGTGATGCCGCTCAACCACCTCAAGCACACGCAGGAGCGTCGCCGTGCAGTCGGAATTCCCTCCACCGCCGATGCCGCCGCCCCCACAACGGAACTCGACCTCCTGACCGAGATCCGCGACCTGCTGGCCGCCGGCGCGACACTCGACCAGGGTCCGAAGCACACGCTCTAGATGAGTGAGGCCTCATCGATTGGTTACCGCTCCCGGCAAGCCAATTCTGACCGGCCCCCGTTGACGCTGCCCAGTACAGGCGGAAGGCCGTGTCCGGGGTCGAACCAATTCGACGGAGATTCTGACGTTTGAGCGGGATTTCGGCCTGTTTCCGGACGATACGGGCAGAATCTCGGCTCTCCTGTCGTAACCGTGGGTTAATCCCGGCCGGGGAGTGCGGGTTTGTGGCCGCCGAGGCTGAGCATGGCGAGGGCGATGAGGGCGTCGGGTGATTTGAAGCCGAAGGCGATTCGGGTGAGCAGTCGGATCTTGGTATTGACGGATTCGATGCGGCCGTTGGAGAGGCCGTGCTCGATCGATGCAAGGATCGCGGCCCGGTGCTTGACGATGGAGCGTTGGAGTTTCACGAACGATGGGATCCGGCTGCGGCGGGCCCAGCCGACCCACTTGTCCAGGGCCTCGGCGGCTTCGTCGTGGGGCAGTTTGAAGACCAGCCGGAGGCCTTCCTTGAGG